>JABFSB010000497.1 GCA_013140875.1 Acidobacteriota bacterium | reverse complement strand
AAAAAAGAGCCGCTGCGACAGTAAGGACGGTAAACAACACCATCAACCCGAAAGTCGCGGGTTGAGAGATAAGCGAATACGCCGAATAGGCAAAGTAGGTGACGAAATATAAGATCGCCATCCCGCCGCTGATGAGCGCCGCGCTGAAATTGTGATATTTCGATTTGAGCTTGATCGCGACGCCGATAATTCCAAACGCAAAAATGTACGCAAGAACGACTCTGGTCAGCGGACTGATCAAATTGTTGTCGATCGAATACTTAACGCCGATGCCGACACCGATTATTAAAACCAGAATCCCGATCTTACTGATAAGATTCTCGCCGATAAATTTTTCGAGATCGGCCCGGGCCGATTCGGTATGCTTCGCGAAGAAGTCGGAAACCGGGTCCGATGGCGGCGGAACAGGATTAGCGGTCGGGCTGCTGTATGGAGCGCCGAAGTTCGGCGGACGTTCCGAAGCCGTGCGCATCGGCGGACGATAGGGCTGAGGCGTAATTTGGGGTTCGCGAACAGGAGCGGCCGGTCGAACCGGATCGGGTACGGTATTCGTTGCCTGAGTTTCGGATGCAACCGCATTTTTCCTGAGACGAGCGAGTTCTTCACGCAGTGCTGTAATCTCAGTCTGAAATCCGATCTGAGTTCTAACCAGCCGGTTTATACGACCCTCAAGCTCGTCGATATTTTTTTCGATACCTTCCATACGCGAGCAATTTGCCAAAATAGACACGCTGATTGTAGCTTATGTTCAGTTTGTTCGAGAAAACGTTGTAAATCTATGTCCAGAATCGTTAAAGCGCCTACGGGCAGCGTGTTGACGTGTAAAAATTGGCTGATCGAGGCCGCCTATCGCATGATCCAGAATAATCTGGACCCGGAAGTTGCGTTCGATCCCGACAATTTGATCGTCTATGGCGGCCGCGGAAAGGCAGCGCGGAATTGGGAATGTTTTGACGCAATTCTGCGTTCATTAAAAGATCTAAACGAAGATGAAACCCTTTTAGTTCAATCCGGAAAGCCGGTCGGCGTTTTCAAATCTCATACGGACGCACCACGAGTTTTGATCGCGAATACGAACATCGTCCCGCATTGGGCGACGCAGGAGCAGTTCGACAAATACGAACGTGACGGCCTGATGATGTACGGCCAGATGACGGCCGGTTCGTGGATATACATCGGTACGCAAGGCATTTTGCAGGGCACGTATGAGACGTTTGGATCGCTTGCTCGTCAGCATGGCTGGGGAACGTTGGCCGGAAAGCTCGTTCTGACGGGCGGCCTGGGCGAAATGGGCGGAGCACAGGCCCAGGCGATTACGTTTAACGGCGGCGTCGGCTTGCTTGTCGATGTCGATCCGTGGCGTATCGAACGCCGCCTCCAATTAAAGCAAGTCGATATCGCAGCCAAAGATCTCGACGACGCGATCGGTATCGCAAACGAAGCGATAGCAAGCAAAGAAGCCAAATCCATCGCACTTCACGGCAATGCGGCCGAGGTTCATTGGCAGTTGCTCGAACGCGGTATTATTCCCGATGTAGTCACCGATCAGACGAGCGCACACGACGTGTTGTACGGATACATACCGGTCGGCCTGGACATCGACGAAGCGGCGCGGCTTCGCACCTCCGATCAACCTGAGTACGAGCGGCGGGCAATGAACTCGATGGCGAAGCACGTCGAGGCAATGCTTGAATTCCAAAAGCGCGGCTCCATTGTTTTCGATTACGGCAATAACCTTAGGCAGAGAGCGAAAGACAATGGCGTCGAAAACGCCTTCGATTATCCCGGTTTTGTGCCCGCGTACATTCGCCCGCTTTTCTGCGAGGGAAAAGGGCCGTTTCGCTGGGTCGCTCTCAGCGGCGATCGCGAAGACATCTACAAAACCGACCAAGCGATCATGGATCTCTTTCCCGAAAACGACCACCTTGCGCGCTGGCTGACGATGGCGCAGGAACAGGTCGAGTTTCAGGGTTTGCCCGCACGCATTTGCTGGCTCGGCTACGGCGATAGAGCAAAAGCAGGTTTGAAATTAAATGCAATGGTCGCCTCCGGCGAGTTGAAAGCTCCGATCGTCATCGGCCGCGACCATCTCGACTGCGGCAGCGTCGCCTCGCCCAACCGCGAAACCGAAGCGATGAAAGACGGCTCGGACGCAATCGCCGATTGGGTTTATCTCAACGCCATGATCAACGTCGCCGGCGGCGCAACCTGGGTAAGTTTGCACCACGGCGGCGGCGTAGGCATCGGCTATTCCCTCCACGCCGGTCAGGTAATCGTCGCTGACGGCACTCCCGAAGCCGCCGCTCGCATCGACCGCGTCCTAACAACCGACCCCGGCATGGGCATTATCCGTCACGCCGACGCGGGTTATGAGGAAGCTATCGAATTTGCCGAGGCGCATGATGTGAAGGTGCCGGTGAGGAAAGGAGGTGAAAGAACATGCTTAGTCCCCGAGTAATCGGTCCCGCTCCTAATCCGGATCGTCGTTGTCATATCAAGGCGACTCTTCATGAGATGGAGAAAGATGCCATTTGGGGTGATGTGTGTCGCAACCTTGACACAGAGGACTACTTGGGGGACGACTACTGTATTCTGCACAATCCCAATCCGAAGAAGGATCCAAAGGAATTCACTGACATCATCGAAGCGCGCCTGAAGTCCAACCACTGCTACTATCAGGCTGTCGTTTTTCCAGTGCCATTCGAAACGAATCACGTTGACTTCAAACTGCCTCTTAACTTTTTTCACGCCGTCTTTTACTCGTACATCGATATCCTCGATGGGCAAATCACGAATATCTATCTTGATTATGCGACTTTCCATGGAAGCGTCAGGTTCTACCATCTGAATTTTTCCCAATCCGCTACTTTCACTTTTTCGCACTTCAAAAATAATGCTTCATTTATGGGTTCGTGGTTCGAGAGAAGTGACTTTAACCATGCCGTTTTCGATCACAAAGCAGAATTCAATTCTTGGGCTAAGTTCAGAGACGATGTGAACTTTTCGAACGTCAAGTTTCAAGGTGAAGTTGACTTTAATTCTTGCACTTTCGAGAAAGCCGTTAGATTTGAAAATTCGGAATTTTCAGACGCACACGTAACCAGTTTTAAGAGAAGCGAATTTCAATCGGATGTCATTTTTGATGGAGCGGCCATCAATTGTTATTTCGATTTTGAGGGCGATTCGTCTCGACGAGTTTTCGTTAAAAACGCATCGATGAGCATGCGTAACACTCGAGTAAACAAGCCTGAACACCTCACGTTTCATACAGTTGATCTGCGGCCAAACTGGTTTGTGAACGTCGATTCGCGCAAGTTTGTTTTTACGGATGTGAAATGGATAAACATCGATTGGTGGCGAGAGAAAGGTTTCTGGAATAATTTCCGTAACTTAGTCCATTCGACATTACTCGGTCTTCGACGGTTTTCTACCGGGAAAGGAGAAGAAGCTAATGAAAATATTGCTGAAGAATTAAAGAGTCTCGAAAATCGGGGATTTGACCTACAAAGAAAGCGACTTTTGGCAATTGCCTGTCGGCAGTTGGCCGTGAATGCAGAAGATAATAACCAATACGACGATGCCTCGAAGTTTCGATTCATGGCAATGGAGACGAGACGTTTGGATCATGGCGGTTGGCGCCGAGTTCTCAATCTCTATTGGATTTACAAATGGACCAGTGGTTATGGCGAAAGTTGGCGACGGGCTGCATTGGTGCTTTTTGGTGTTTGGTTCCTTTTCGGAATATTCTATTGGCAGCTTGGATCGTTTAATAGCGAACATTTATTTGATTTACCGCAATCCCTTGGCTATAGCTCACTGGTAATGCTGCTTCAAAAGCCGGAACCTAGACCCGCTTCAAATTTTACTTTTACACTTTACATCCTTGAAACAATTTTTGCCCCTTTACAGGTGGCTTTGCTAGCTCTCGCGATTCGGCGGAAGTTTATGCGGTGACATTGAATATTCGGCATTGGGCATTCAACATTCTATAAGTCTGTTTTGTGGTAACATCGATGTTGAGGGCGAGTCAAAATATGATCAGCGAAGAGGTTTTGTTAGAGAAAATTAAAGTCCTGCCACCCAACCTGAAGCAAAAGGCTATTGATTATGTAGAGTCTTTGCAAAAAAAAGCTGTGCCGTCCCAAAAGCGAAAGAGTTATAAAGGCGCGTTGGCACACTTGAATATCAAATTTAACGAGCAAGACTTACGCGAGGCTCGAAACGAGATGTGGCGCGGTTATACGAAAGACACGGAAAACGAAAAGTAATCTATGACAGACGTTGTCGTCGATACCAATATCGTTATCTGGTACTTTACCAATCCAACGCAGTTAACAAAAGCGTCTGAAAATGCAATCGATAGTGCCGCAGCCGACGGCACTATTTTTGTTTCATCCGTCACTATTGTTGAATTAATTTACCTGATTGAGAAAGCAAAAGTCCGGCATGATGTTTTGAGTTTACTTCAAGAGGCTTTGGATGATTCAACTACTGCTTACCGACTAATCGAACTTGATCGTTCGATTGCCGAGGAAGTTGAAAATATCCCACGCTCAATCGTCGCCGACATGCCCGACCGCATAATTGCCGCGACGGCGTTGCACCTCGGTTTGCCCCTCGTCACGAGTGACCGCGATATTCAAAAGCTTTCGGACATAAGTACAATTTGGTGATTAGAATCCCGATAGAAGTATCAGGAGACATGAAGAAATGAACCTAAGACGAATCTGGATATGCTCGGTATTGTCACTTTTGATGGCCTCCGTCTGCACGTCCGGTCAGGAGAAGCATTACTACCAAACCGATTTTCCAAAAGAGGAGTTTGCCGAACGGCGGGCGAAGATATTTGAGAAGATCGGTAAGAACGCCATTGCGGTTATTCAGGGAGCGAAAGGCACCGGCGACTTTAATGTTTTTCGACAGTCGAACGAATTCTACTATCTGAGCGGTCTTGAAACGCCGCACGCTTATCTCGTGCTGGATGGACGAAATCAGAAGACTTCTGTTTACCTTCCACGCAGAGACGCAGGCAGAGAAAGCAGTGAGGGCAAGATACTTTCTTTCGAAGATGCTGATCTGATAAGAGAACTGACCGGCATCGATCAGGTTCGAAGCGTTGAGCAGCTATCCATGGACCTCGTGGGCAAAGGCCTGTTGCGACCGCCTGCAGCGCTTCTTTACACTCCACTGAGTCCCGCAGAAACCGGCACTGACAGCCGCGATGAATTATTGAACGAGCAGGCCCGCGTCTCGGCAAATCCATGGGACGGACTGCCATCGCGAGAGGCTCGTTTTCGAGAGTTATTGAATTTACGCGCACCTCAATTCGAAGTCCGCGACCTTTCGCCGATATTGGACGGACTACGTAACATCAAGTCAAAGCGCGAGATCGAGGCGATCCGCAGGGCTACCGAAATTGCGGGCCTAGCTATCATCGAGGCGATGCGTTCGACCGAGCCCGGCGTGTACGAATACCAACTCGACGCCGCTGCGAAATATGTTTTCTATATGCACGGCAGCCGCGGTGACGGATACGCTTCGATCATCGGCGGCGGTACGAACGCGTATCTGGGACATTATTTCCGAAAGACGGACAAACTAAAAGACGGCAATCTCGTGTTGATGGATTACGCTCCCGATTACCGATACTACACCAGCGACGTCACGCGGATGTGGCCGGTTAACGGCAAGTACACTAAGGGCCAGCGTGCGTTGACGGAATATATTCTCGCTTACCGCGATGCTCTGTTTAGGCATATTCGTCCGGGCGTTACTTCGGATTTCGTACTCGACTCCGCGGCAAGAGACATGGAGCAGTATCTGGTTGGCAAGACGTTCGAGAACGCTGCTCATTTGAAAGCGGTCACAGAAGGCTTGAAATTTCGCGGCCATTTTCAGCATCCTGTCGGCATGGCGGTTCACGACGTAGGTCAGGTTCGCGGAGTAAAGCTGGAGTCGGGAATGGTTTTTACCATCGACCCTATGATCTGGATCCACGAAGAAAAACTCTATGTTCGTATCGAAGACGTGGTTGTCGTCACGGCAGATGGCGCTGAAAACCTTAGTGCGTTTGTGCCGTCAACGGTCGAAGATATCCAGCGGACCATGACCGAAAAAGGATTGATCCAATTTCGCCCGGCGACCACGTTGCCATTGAAGAAGTGATTTTTTATAACAAGGTCAATTACATGATTATGAGACATTTACTTCGCATTTTGATAATCGGCGTGTTCCTTGCCATCGGTTCGCCGATCTGCGCCAGAGCTTTTTTTGATACTTACCCAAAGAATCCGAAGATCGATGTAATCAATTATGTTTTCAAGCTCGAATTGTCGGATACGACAGATGAAATAATTGGCGAGGCGACGGTTGACGTGAGGTTTCTCGCCGACGGAATCGGTGAACTCAGGCTTGATCTGACGAATGCCGACAACGCCCTGAATGGCAAAGGAATGAGCGTCAGCCGCGTCATTCGCGATGGAAAGTCGGTTGAGTATCGCCACGAAGACAACGCGCTGAGCGTCAAACTGCCTACGGTTTCAAGGGCGAACCAGCGCGAGAAGTTTACGATCTTTTACAGAGGCATACCCGCAACCGGCCTTAAGATCGCGAACAATAAGTACGGCGATCGAACCTTTTTCAGCGATAACTGGCCGGACAAAGGCCGCAACTGGCTGCCGACCGTAGATCACCCGTCGGACAAGGCGATGTGCGAGTTTATCGTGACGGCGCCAAGCCATTATCAGGTCGTCTCGAATGGATTAAAGATCGAAGAAACGGATCTGCCGGGCAATAAGCGACGAACGCATTGGAAACAGGGCGTGCCGATCGCGTCTTGGCTGTATGTGCTCGGGGTGGCACGTTTTGCTGTGCAGTACTCGGACGAGTTTGAAGGCAAATCGATACAGACATGGGTCTATTATCAAGATCGAGACAAGGGGTTTTACGACTTTGATTTGGTTACGAAAAAGGCGCTCGCCTTCTACAGCGACGCTATCGGTCCATTCTCATACGAAAAGCTCGCCAACATCCAGTCGAACAGCGTGAGCGGTGGCATGGAGGCGGCATCGGCCATTCTTTACAGCGAAAATTCCGTTGTGGGCGACAGAAACACACGTTGGCGGAATGTCGTCATTCACGAGATTGCACATCAATGGTTTGGCAACTCCGTGACCGAAAAAGATTGGGACGAGGTTTGGCTTAGCGAGGGGTTTGCGACCTATTTCACTTTGCTTTTTATCGAACATCAATACGGTCGCGACGAGTTTGTCGAAGGCCTGCGTTCCAGCAAGCGATCGGTTGATGCGTTCTATCTGAAAAATCCTAATTACCGGCTTATCCACGACAATCTCAAGGACATGAACGACGTAACAACGAGCCAGATCTACCAGAAAGGCAGTTGGACGCTGCACATGCTGCGTGGGGTCGTCGGCACCGAGAATTTCTGGAAAGGAATTAGGGCCTATTACCGCCAATACCGCGATTCTCACGCGACCGTTGCCGATTTTCGCCGCGTGATGGAAGATGTCTCCGGCAAGGACCTCGCGACTTTTTTCGACCAATGGCTCTTCAAGCCCGGCACTTTAAAGTACAAGGGAAACTGGAGCTTTGACGCTAGCACCAAGCAAGTCGCGATAACACTCGATCAGGTGCAGACCGAGGGCAGCCTCTTCAAAATGCCGGTCCAAATCGCCGTTTACTACACAGGTCAAACCAACCCACAGATGCAATCGTTCCAAGCTGATGCCAGATCAAATGTATTTTCGATCAATGTTAGCGGCGAACCTGAAAAAGTAATTCTCGATCCTGATATGTGGCTTCTGATGGACGCCGATTTCAAGAAGAAGGAATAATTTATCGTTTCGAAAGAATACGCTGCACGCATCCAGCGCGTTCTCACCACCGATCCGCTCTCGGGATAATCCGCCACGCCGACGCGGCGTATTTTTCTTACGCGTCCGCGTTTACCGTGTCGTTGTCTGACAACGTCCCTGTGCAGTGCGGGCAGGCAATGCTATTATCCGGCTGCAAACGCTTGTCGATCCACCGGCCGAATACTACGCCGGTCGCCAGGATCGAAAAGAACACCACCACGTAATCCAGCAGTACCGGCGAAAAATCCACGCCCGCAAGCAAGATCGTGCGCGTGCCCAGTGCGGCGACAAAGAACACTCCGGACGTCTCTGAGTGTTGCTCGATTGACAGCCGAGAATGGCGGCAAAGTCAAGATAAGAACCGGCAGTTATTTTCTCGGCAAGCTCTGCGTAAACTCAGCGACCTCAGCGTTTAAATTGATTTTAACGCGGAGGTCGCTGACGTTTTCGCTGAGTTTGCTGAGTGACTAATCGGAAGCATTCACTCGCGCCGAATTTAGTATCGACGGACCTTTATATATTTTCGCTTTTTCGGATTCCAAACATAGGTATAAAGGGCCGAGCCGCCCGCTCCCGCGCCGGCACCGATCAACGCGCCTTTGCGGCCGCCGATCAGTCCGCCGAGAAGAGCTCCGCCGGCCGTACCGGCACCGATGTTAATAGCGTTTCGGTGACGCCGATAAAAGCTCGGTTTCCTGACGCGAACGTACCTGACGCGCCCGTTCCTCACGACCTTTCTCACGTAATAGCTTTGGGCCTCTGCGGAAACCGGGGCGGCGACGAAAACTACTCCGGCAAAAAAGCTGATCATCAGAAATGCAAATAATAACTTCTTCATCCTCATAATTTTTCTCCTTTCAAAAATCGGTTGCGGAGAGATCAACCCTGAAATCGCTGGTGCACATTTCGTGCCATCAACATATGTATGGTTTTCGGTCAACGAGGACAGTATTTCCGCTCGGCAAACGCGAATTCATTCTCTGTTGCGTTCGAAAGCGATGCTTAGTCGAATATTATTTTCCCCTGGCGTTTGCGAAAATACGTCGATTCTTTTCCTCTCATTCCGTGGATAAAGAATCGGACCGCAGAATAAGAGGAATAAGAGGAATAAGAGGAATGAGAGGAATAAGAAAAGAAGGAGCCCTGACCTCAAAAGCAAACGGAAATCAAAAGTCTACTTTTGCTAGGGATTGTTCATAAGGAATTCGATAAATGATATGATAGTTAGTAAATCTCTTTAATCACATCAAAAATGAGCGAACTGTTTGACCGTACGACACGTCCGAACGAGGACTTATTTTTTAGCCGAAACGATAAAAACGACCCTCGATTGGGCGAGATTGCGGGTCGGGATGAGGCGGGCTATGATTCGGCGGACATCGTGATAGTCGGATGCCCGCAGGATGAAGGCGTCCGCCGCAATAGTGGCCGCGAAGGTGCGGCCCTGGCGCCCAATGCGATCCGTGAACAGTTCTACAAGCTAACACCTTTTAATATCCGTAAGCGGCTGTTTGATCTGGGCGATGTCAGGATCGGCAGTTCGCTCGAGGAAACTCATGATAACCAGCTTGAGATTGTTAAAAAGGTGTTGTCGGACGGCAAACGGCTGATCGTGCTCGGCGGCGGCAATGATATCAGCTATCCTGACGGTCGGGCGGTCGCCGAGGTGTTTGGACCGGAAAGCTGGATAGCGATCAATATCGACTCGCATCTGGACGTCCGAATCGCAGAGCAGCGAAATAGCGGCACGCCGTACCGGCAGCTTCTTGAAGAAAAGTTTCTCAGGCCGGCGTATTTTTACGAGGTCGGCTATCAAACGCATTTTTGCTCGCCGGTCTATTACGAATACATTAGGTCCCTCGGCGTAAACCGGATCAGCCTCGAACTTCTCCGTTCGCGGGCGGAAGCCGATATGGAGCTGAAGGAGAGCATCAAGCAAAAATTCACCAGCCAAAGCTCATCGCTCAACACGTTTTTCGGCTTTGATATGGATGCCGTCCGTTCCGCCGACGCCCCGGGCACGTCCGCGCCGTCGCCGCTCGGCTTGCGTGCGGGCGAGTTTATTCAGCTCGTCAAATACGCAGCCTCGCTTGCGAACACGCGAATCATTGAATTCTCAGAAGTAAATCCAAAGTACGATGCCGATAACCGGACCACAAAGCTCGTCGCGATCGGAATGCATCGTTTCTGCACGGGTGTTTCGTGAGCGACGGCATCTTCGACCATGAAGATCGAAAGCGACATACCATACATGAGTCAACAACACTTCCTTGACATCAAAATCCGGGTTTGGCATTCTTTGAGTTCGCTTTTGAATAGCAGAAGCGGATGCGTAGGCACTTAGCTCAGTGGTAGAGCACTACCTTGACACGGTAGGGGTCAGCAGTTCAACTCTGCTAGTGCCTACCATTTTTATTTTTAAATTCCGACTATTCCCTCTTGCACGGCATAATATAATGAATAATGAAGCCTTAAAAACGATAGAAGGAGATTTTTGCTATGAACGGAATGAATGCGGTCGGTTGGTTTGAAATCTACGTGCAGGATATGGCACGGGCCCAGGGTTTTTATGAAACGGTGCTCGGCGTGAAGCTGAGCGAACTGCCGAATCCGGGAGGAGATGAATTGAAGATGATGGCTTTTTCGT
>JABFSB010000320.1 GCA_013140875.1 Acidobacteriota bacterium | reverse complement strand
TTTTCTGGGGCGGCATCTCAATCGGCAGCATCGGCGTGCTGATACTTCAATATCTGACCGGCGGGGCCTGGGGCGTGGTGATCCGCCGGATACTCGAGGCAAGCACGAGGACGCTGCCGCTCGTGATCCTGGTCTTTGTGCCGCTTGCGATCGGTGTTTCCAGTCTTTACGAGTGGACGCACCTGGCCCCGACGCCGAAGAACCTTCACATCATAGAGCATCGCGGTTGGTTCATGACCCCGATCGCATGGCAGCTCCGGGCCCTGATCTATTTCGCCATTTTCGGCGCGATGGCCTATTTGCTGAATAAGTGGGGCGGCGAACAAGACAAGACAACTAATTACGAGGATGCCGAAAAGTTCCTCGGCCGTGCGACGGCGTTCTCAGGGCCGACGATGGTGATTTACGCCCTGGTCGTAACTTTCGCGGTTGTAGATTGGGTGATGTCGCTCGATCCGCACTGGTTCTCGACGATGTGGGGCCTTTTGTTCGTTGCCGGATGGGCACTGAGCTGTTTCTGTTTTACGGTCACGATATTGGCTTATCTTTCCGATAAGGCTCCGATGAATCACGTGGTCGGCCGACGCCATTTTCACGATCTGGGTAAATTAATGCTCGCTCTGACGATGGTTTGGGCCTACTTTAATTTCTCGCAGTTTTTGATCATTTGGTCGGGAAATATTCCTGAGGAAACGGGCTGGTACATCACGAGAATGTCCACGGGCTGGGGAGTGATCGGCGTCATCCTCGTCCTGTTCCATTTCGCCGTTCCGTTTTTGATCCTGCTTCGCCAGGACCTTAAGCGACGAGCAAAGATGCTGGCGACGGTTGGGGTTTTTATTCTGATTATGCGGCTGGTGGATATGTTTTATCTGATCTCGCCGAACCCGAGAATCTCTACGCACGGCGTGAGTTTAGGACTAGCCGCAAGCTTTAGTTGGATGGACATCGTTGCCCCGATCGCGGTCGGCGGGTTCTGGCTTTGGTATTTCTTCGGCCAACTGATGAAGCGGCCGCTGGTCCCGGTAATGGACCCGTTCCTCGAAAAAGCGATCGAGCACGGACACGGACATTAGAAATTTGTGATTTCAGATTTGCGATTTTTGATTCTTAAACCAAATCGCAAATCGCAAATTTAATTATGAGTTCGAAACACGAGAAATCATTCGTCGATTTTGAAAAGCCGTATGAGCAGAATCTCATCGGGCTCAAGGGGATTTTATATTTCGGCCTTGGGCTGCTTCTTCTGATCGTGATCACGTTTGGATTGATGTGGGCATTCCTGGGCGTGTTGGAAGAGTACGCAAAGGACGAGAAACAGAGCAACAATCCCATCCCGCTGAGCGAGAAGGAAAAGCTTCCGCCCGAACCGCGGCTGCAGGCCGCTCCGGGTTTTAAGGTTGATGGACCTAACGGGCCGGTCAATCTTGAATTAAAGGCGCCGCAGGCGGAGTACCGGGAACTCAGAAAACAATGGGAATCGGTCTGGGAAGAAGGCCAGAAAGATGCCAGGACCGGCACGATCATTACAATGCCGATCGACAAGGCAAAAGAACTTGTAATGGAAAAGAACCTGAAGGCAAAGTCCGGACCGGAAGCTGAAAAAGCCGCCAAAGAACCGTCGATGTTTCTTTCGGACGCAAGTGCTGGACGCGTAGCGTCTTTGCGACGACGGTAGAAGTTTCTTCCTCTAATTCATATTGTTCTGTGGTTAGGTTTTTTTGACCACAGAATAAGACGAGCAAGAGGAATAAAAGCAAGCAGTGAAAGAAGATAGATAGGTTTTGTGAGTAATTTGATGAATCGGGCCGCTACAAAAATTAGATGGGTAATGCAGATGCTCTTGGTGGTTGCTGTCGCGGCCATCTGCGGCCTGTCTGTGTTTTCGCAGAAGAGCGAGCATTATAATTCGCCGCTCTATTCGCCGAAGACTTACGACCCTTCAAACGGGACAAGCAACGGGTTGCCCGATGCACTAAAAAAGATCGGGATTGAACAAAAACTTGGCGGACAACTGCCATTAGAGACCGAGTTCAAGGATGAGAGCGGCCAAACGATAAAGTTGGGCGAGTTCTTTAATAAAGGGCGGCCGGTGATCGTCGCATTCGTTTATTACGAATGCCCGATGCTCTGTAATGAAGTTCTCAATGGACTGACCGGAACTCTCAAGGGCATCAACCTGGACGCGGGGAAGGATTTCGATGTTGTCGCGATCAGTTTTGACGCACGCGAGAATGAAAAGCCGGACTTGGCGCGAAACAAGAAGGAAAGCTACACGAACCGCTACGGCCGTCCGGGTACCGAGAAAGGATGGCATTTCCTTACCGGTAGCCAAGCGTCGATAGAATCGGCCACGAAGGCCGCCGGGTTCGGATTTGAATGGGACGAAAAGAGCAATCAGTTCGCACACGCCGGCGGCATCATGATAACCACGCCCGACGGCAGGCTTGCCCGTTATTTTTACGGAATCGATTACGCACCCAAGGACGTGAAGTTCGGCATTATGGAATCGGCCGAAAATAAAGTGGGAAACGCCGCCGATCAACTGCTGCTCTATTGTTATCACTATGACCCGGCGACCGGCAAATACGGGCTGGCCATTTTGAGCGTGATGCGGATCGGGGCCGTGCTGACAGTTTTGGGAATGGGCGCGATGGGCCTGGTTTTTTGGCGAAGGAATAAGGTGAAAAAGTGAAAAAGGGTAAAAGTGAAAAAGTTTCCACACACTCGTACCTGCTTTTTCACGTTTCAACATTTTCACTTTTGCTCTTTTCCCCTTTGATTTGATTATGCAGACGAATTCGTGGGTACCAATTTTGCCGGATCAGGCTTCGACTTTTGCCTGGCAAGTCGACGCGCTTTACGCATATTTGATCGTCGTCAGCATTGCGTTCACCATCCCGATCGTCGCCGCGATCTTCTTTTTTGCGATCAAATATCGCGAAAAGGAAAAGTACGCGACGCCGGAAGAAATGCATGGTTCGGTCGTGCTCGAGCTAGGCTGGTCGATCGTTCCGTTCATCGTTTCGATGACCATCTTTCTTGGCGGTGCGATCGTTTTTTACAACCAGTTTAATCCGCCCGAGGACGCGATGCAGGTCTACGTCGTCGGCAAACAATGGATGTGGAAGCTCCAGCACGAAAGCGGCCAGCGTGAGATCAACGAACTCCACGTTCCGGTGGGCACCAACGTCAAGCTGACAATGACGACCGAAGACGTGCTGCACGATTTTTCGATCCCGGCATTCCGGACCAAGGCCGACGTCGTCCCGGGCCGCTATACCTATCTTTGGTTCAATGCGACCAAGCCGGGCAAGTATCACC
>JABFSB010000513.1 GCA_013140875.1 Acidobacteriota bacterium | reverse complement strand
CTTCGCCGCCGAGGATCGGGACAAGCAGCAGCATCAGCACGATACTTATGTCTTGAAAAAGTAAAATGCCGACCGCCGCGCGCCCGTGCGGGGCGTCGACCTCATTTCGTTCGACATAACTTTTCAGGACGATAGCGGTGCTGGAAAGTGCAACAAGAAAGCCAAAAAATACCGCTTGCCCGGCGGAGCGGCCCAACATCATCGTAATAAAAGCCGTAAGCCCCACCGTGACAGCAACCTGAAGTCCGCCGCCGAGCAGAACCAGTTTTTTCATCTCACGCAATCGCCGCAGAGAAAATTCCAGGCCGATCGTAAACAGCAGCAGCATCACGCCGATCTCCGCGAGCACCTCGATCGCCCCGATCTCGCTTACCCAGCCGAGGCCATAGGGGCCGATCGCAATCCCGGAAAGGATCAAGCCAACCAGCAGCGGCAGTTTTAATCGCAGGCAGATAAAAGCAACGGGAACAGAAACAAGCAGGATAACGAGCAGGTCACCGAATAGAGCGGGCGTATGCATGGATTATATTTGTCTTGAGAATACCAATCTTCCTCCGCATCTTCAATGTAGTATTGATTTTAACCACAAATGCGGTGAAAATACTTCGGCTGAAGATAAATTGGTTGGAGCACCTTGTGAAATGAAAATACTGCTGCTTACTGCTTTGCTTGGAACCGTGCTTACGCTTTGTGGTTTGACCGAGAGGCTTAAATCTCTTTCCAGCGGTTCGAATACCGCGTCGAATTCGACATCCGGCCCGACAAAAACAGACGGGAAAACATCCGATGCTCAGGTCGAGCAGGCGAAGATGACGTCGGAGCAGCAAGCCATTGCCGACGCCGCAACCGAAACAAAATGGGATGATCAGGGCATCTCATGGCGGCTGCCCGCGGGCTGGAAGAAGACGGATATGAAGAAAGAAAATGCGCTATTCAGCTCGTCGGACGGTGCATTTCTAATACCGACGGTCTCCGTAATGCCTGACGACTTCCCTTCCGATGTCAGCCTGAAAGCAACTTACGACAGCGCTCTGCAGCAACTAAAGAACGGCAAATACGAAAGCGTAAAATACGTGGAAATCGACGGCGTAAAAGGTGTTGAGTGGCTTGAAAATATGCCGGAAGACAAAATCGGTCCGCGGCGTCATCAGTGGATCGCGTTTCGAAATTACCTTGGCCAAAATCAGCAGTTGAATATCATGCTTTCTACAAAGGGCTCGAACTTCGACAAACACCGCACCGATTTTCCGGCGATCATGTATTCGATGAAGATCGGCAAGTGAGGACCGTCTATTTCAGCGCCGAAGTTACTTTCTGAAATGCCCGCAAAGCCGCCGCCGTGTCGAAAAATTCGACGAAGCTGGTGATCATATTGTTCTTCATGGTATGAACGTGGACCCACTCGGTCGAATAATGCCGACCGGTCGCACGCACCGTGGCCGTCGACCGGCCGAGCACGACGACGCGGTCACCCTTCGCGATAAATTCGCGCGGTTCAAAATCCGTCAATTCTTCGGAGCTCTCCAGAAGTGCGAAAAATTTTTCGACCGCCGCTTTGCCGTGCCAGATACCGCCATAAGGTAGATTCTCTACCTCAGGCACCGTGAGATCGATGTCGTCCGCAAGCTGCTCCAACAGGCCTGAAATATCGCCCTGTTGGTATTTTTCATAGCAATCCCGAATGGTTTCGGTGTTTTCATCTTCGATCATTTTGTACCTCGTTCCTTGACCGCACAAAAAGTGCGCGGACCGTGAGCCGGAGGACCGCTGGTAGATTGACCGGATTATAGACCAGTTACCGGCCGGTTGAAAGTACAAATTTTACATATCGGACGAAAATAATACGCCGACAGTGCTAATTTATGTGAGCAGTAGGTTTATCTGGGCAAGATTGGTCCAATTGGTACCGCGAAACGGAAAATAATCGAAACTTTTGGCTAAGACTCGATTATCGTCGGGGCATCGGAATGAGGAATAAAGCACTTACGGCAACGGGCCTCGTATTTATCGCTGGCTCCGACTTCGACACGGACATCGGAATCGACCGTTCGCTGGGTAAAATTGGCCGTGGAGCCGCATTTTACGCAGATTGCGTGGATCTTGGTTATGTACTCTGCAATACATAACAGTTGCGGCATCGGTTCGAACGGCTTGCCCGTGTAATCCTGGTCCAATCCGGCGATGATCACGCGTTTGCCCGAATTCGCGAGTTCATTTACCACCTCGACCAGCCCGGGATCGAAAAACTGGCCTTCGTCGATGCCTACCACCTGAGTTTCAAGCTCGATCTGGTCCATGAGTTCGGCCGCCGTATTTACCGGCTTAGAAAGATGCTTGCGGCCGGAATGCGATGCGATTTCCTCGACCGAATATCGGGCGTCGATGATCGGTTTGAACACCTGGACCTTCTGGCGGGCAATACTGGCCCGATTCAGGCGGCGAATAAGTTCCTCGGACTTGCCGGAAAACATCGACCCGACGATGACCTCGACCCAACCCGATCCGTTCTGTCTGTGCTTTCGCCGCTCTTCCGTGTTATCGAACGCAAACTCTTCAACCATAAGGGCTTACAAAAAAATACCTTTTTCGAAATGAATTTTTTCGGAAAAGGCAGATTAACACGAACGCATCCCTAAGTCATTTTCGACTTACCGAATGCCGATACGTGTCGGCCCTGGTTTTAAGGCGTCTATTTTTACCTAAAGCCGTAAGTCGCGGCCAGTCATTTCGGCGGGAATGTTTAGGCCCAGAATGCCCAGCATCGTCGGGGCAACGTCTTCGAGCGATCCCCCCGCGGCCAGATTAACCTGGGTGTTTTCGTGATCGACAATATGAAAGGGTACGGGATTGCCGGTCGCCCCCGGCGTACGGGAAAACCGTTTCTTTTCACTAATTTCCTCGCATCCGGCGTGTGATGACGTAATTACGGCCACACCGTTGACCTCTTTTATCTTTTCGATCACGCCGCCGAGGCAGGTGTCGACAAACTGAATTGCCTCGACCGTCTTATCGATATTTCCGCCGGCCGACACCAGGTCCGAAGCGGGAAAATTCACAACGAAAACACCCGAGCGGTCCGAGTCAAGCCCGCGAAGGAGGCTGTCGGCTATCTTGAAACTGCGTGATTCCGGTCCGGTTTCGAGGCTCTCGATTCCGTCCGAATGAAGTATGATCCGATTCTCATAAGTTCCCGCCTGGTCGCGGCCGTTGAGATAACTCGAAACGTGCCGCGAACGCGAAGTTTCGGTTATCCGATAATTTCTCAGACCGCAATAATCGAATATCGTGGCAAGCATGTTCTTTTCTTCCTGTTCGCCGAACGCGACCGGCAGGCCGAACGAAGGATCGTATTCGGTCAGGCAGACGGCCTCGATCTTCGGCTTTGCGGCCGTGGCGTCCTGAACGGCAAGCGAACGCACAAGCTGGTGCATGCCTTCGGCCTTGTGATTGAAGAAAACGACGAGATCGCCATCTTTGATGGTCGCCATCGGTTCGTCCATCCGTTGTTCGATAACGATCGGGGCGATGAACTCATCCGAAATTCCACGAAGAAATGACGCACGGATCGCGGTCACGGCGTCAAAAGTACGTTCGCCTTCGCCATGAATCATCATCGTAAACGCACGCGCGGTCCTTTCCCAATGCTCGGTGCTGTCCATCGCGTAAAAGCGGCCGCACATCGACGCGATCTTGCCGATGCCGATGTCGGAGATCTTGATCTCAAGCGCTTCGACGTAAATATCGGCAGTTCGCGGCTGAACGTCACGTCCGTCGAGAATGCCGTGAACAAAGGCGTCGGTCACGCCCGAAAGTTTGGCCATGCGGAGAAGGCGGAAAAGCGTCTCTTGAGATGAGTGAACGCCGCCGTCGCTTAGCAGCCCGACAAAGTGGACCGACGATTCGGCGGCTGCCGCCCGGCCTAAAGCCGAAACGAGGACCTCGTTTCGCAAAAGATCGCCTGACGCGACGGCACCGGCAATTCGCGCCGCGTCCGTCTGAACGATACGTCCCGCTCCGATGGTACGATGACCGACCTCGGCGTTACCCGGTGCGTCCACCGGCAAACCAACCCGCGAGCCCGATGCAACCAGCGTGGTGAACGGAAAACGCTCACATATCTCGTCGTAATAGGGTGTGTGCGCCAAGGCGATCGCGTTGCCCTCGGGATTTGGTGAAATGCCCCAGCCATCAAGAATGATCAAGGCCAGCGGCCGCTTTTTGTCGTAGCTCATATCACAGGTCGAAGAAAGTGAAGGTGTTGGTAGGACGCGGTTCGGTCGAAAAAGAACTCGACAAAAACATTATAGCCGAAAAGCCGCCGGAATTGGCAAGACCTAAGTAGAAGGATGTATTCCAAATTTGTGCCTCACCTGGAAGGAATTAAGAGAAGGCCAAAAAGAAGATAGGCGGGTCTCGCTTTTTCCTTTATTTACCAGGACCGGTTTTAATAGGCGTCAGGTGCCGGCCGTTCCATCCAGCGGTCGGGATGAACAAGGCTGTGAAAGCCGTATTTTTCATAAAGCGAATGCGCATCGCGCGTTGCCAGTATCCAGCGTCTGAGGCCTTGCAGATCGGGATGGGCAATGATAGTTTCCATCAGCCATTTGCTCAAACCGCGTCCGCGAACCTGATCGAGAATAAAAACGTCGCCAAGGTACGCAAACGTTGCCTGATCGCTCACAACTCGAGCAAACCCGATTTGCTTATTGCCCTGAAACACGCCGAAGCAAATCGAATTCTCGATCGCCGTTTTTGTCTGTTCGATGGTACGCTCGCGCGCCCAATAAGAATCTTCGACAAGAAACCGTTGGATGGCGTCGATATCCAATCGTGACCGGTCGGTGCTGATCGTGAACTCGTCACACGTTACTTCCATCTCCGTTTTTCCGGGGCAACGCCGGACCGACAAATGAACCGGTCAAAAACTCATAAAATAAGCGGCTCAGCCCCTCGTTTGAAAGCTGGCCTTTGGCTGATCGAGTTGATAGAAAGTTCGACGGCCGGGATAGCGTGCCGAATCTCCGAGGTCTTCTTCGATACGAAGCAGTTGATTGTACTTTGCGATCCGATCCGAACGGCACAGGCTTCCGGTTTTGATCTGGCCCGCATTAGATGCGACGGCAAGATCGGCGATGAAGGTGTCTTCGGTCTCGCCCGAACGGTGCGAGATAACCGCGGTCATATTATTTGTCCGGGCAAGCTCGATCGCGTCGAGTGTTTCGGTCAGAGTTCCGATCTGGTTTACCTTGATAAGTATCGAGTTCGCCGCGCCTTCGTCGATTCCCTTTTGCAGGAATTTCACGTTGGTCACAAAAAGATCGTCACCGACAAGCTGAACGGTTGTTCCGACCGAGTTGGTCAAACTCTTCCAGCCTTCCCAATCGTTTTCGGCCATGCCGTCCTCGATCGATATGATCGGATATTTACCGCACCAATCGGTCCAATATGCCGCCATTTCCTCGGATGACAACTCGCGGTTATCCGATTTCTTAAAAACATATTTGCCGTTTGAGTAGAACTCGCTCGCCGCGGGATCGAGAGCCAGCATCACATTTTGACCGGCCTTATAGCCGGCTTTTTCGATCGCCTCGAGGATGGTTTCCACTGCCTCTTCGTTTGATTTCAAGTTAGGCGCAAAGCCGCCTTCGTCGCCGACTCCGGTCGAGTAGCCGCGCGACTTTAAGACCGATTTCAAATTGTGAAATATCTCGGCACCGCAGCGTAACGCCTCGCCAAAACTCTCGGCGCCGACCGGCATTACCATGAACTCCTGAAAATCGACGTTATTATCGGCATGAGCGCCGCCGTTGAGAATGTTCATCATCGGTACCGGCAACGTTTTTGCATTCGTTCCGCCGATATAGCGGTAAAGCGGCATTTCCTGGATCGCAGCGGCCGCACGCGCATTTGCAAGCGATACGGCAAGGATCGAATTGGCACCAAGGTTCGATTTATTCTCGGTCCCGTCGAGTTCGATCATCACCTGATCGATCTGCGTTTGGTCCAGGGCGTCGAGTCCTTCAAGTTCACGGCCGATCTTTTCATTTACGTTCTCGACCGCTTTCAAAACTCCTTTGCCCATATAACGGAGTTTGTCGCCATCGCGAAGTTCAACGGCTTCGTTCTCGCCGGTGGAAGCACCGCTCGGTACCGCGGCCCGTCCGGTCGTACCGTCCTCAAGGATCACCTCGGCTTCGATCGTCGGATTGCCCCTCGAATCCATGATCTCGCGTGCCCATACCTGTTCGATAATACTCATTGTTGATTGCTCCGGATTAAAAAATATTTAGAAAATGAATGTAGCCCGAATCGCGGCGAAATCCAATCCGGCCCTCGCGGCTAGACTTCCTGCCGCGGCGCCGTATCGGTCATCCTAACCTGCGTAATCCTACGTTTGTTGACCTTTTCGACAGTAAAAGTGTGCCCGTTGAATGGCACGACATCGCCCGCCGACAGTATCGATCCCGATTCGGACATCAGGAATCCGGCTACGGTCGTGTAGGCCTCAGAAACGGGCAGATTCAGGTCCAGGCGACGGTTTGCGTCGCGGACCGCCAGGCCGCCGTCAAGCAGTATGCTTCCGTCAGGCTGTTGGTTGATCTGTTCGTCGACCTCTTCGTCATGCTCGTCCGAGATCTCGCCGACGATTTCTTCCAACAGGTCCTCAAGTGTGATAATTCCCTCGACCCCTCCGTGCTCATCCACAACAAAGCCGAAATGGAACTTTTCCTTCTGCATTTGCCGCAGCACGTCTTCGAGCCGCGCGGTGTCCACGACGTACATCGGCTTTTGAATTATCCGCTCCAGCCTGAAAGCTTTCGGCCGCAATATAAAAGGCAGCACATCTTTGCTGTGCACGAATCCGGCGATGTCGTCCAGCGATTCGCGATACACCGGTATGCGCGAATAGCCATGTTGACGAAACGTCCTCACCATTTCTTCGAGCGTGCAGCTTTCCGGGACGCCGATTATCTCAGTTCGCGGCACCATCGCTTCTTTCACCGTCGTTTCCGAAAACTCGAACACCTTGTTGATCAGCGTCCGTTCTTCCTTATTCAAGTGTCCGCTTTCTTCGGAAACCCGAATTAGCTGACGTATTTCTTCTTCGGTATAGCTCGATCCGTGTTCGCCGGACGGGTGCAGTCCGAAAAGCCTGACCGTCCTGGTGCCCGCCCAATCAAGGAGCCGGATCGGATAATTGAAGATCTTGTAGAAGATCAGCAATGGCACCGCGATCAGGTAAGAAACTCGTTCCGACAATTCGAGAGCGGCCGTTTTCGGCGCCAACTCGCCGAAAACAATGTGCAGGAAAGTGATCAGCGAAAAGGCGATCGCAAATGAAATTCCGTGAAGGATCGGACCGGACGCGAGCCAGGTCGCTCCGGTCAATTCGCCGGTCCAAAGCAGAAAAGGTTCCAGCAAGGACGCAACGGCAGGCTCGCCTATCCAACCCAATCCGAGCGACGAAAGCGTTATTCCGAGCTGCGTCGCCGAGATGTACGCATTCAGATTATTGAGCATCGCCAACAATCGAATTGCGGCCGCATCGCCTTCGGCGGCTTGCGACTCGATGCGGGATTTTCGGACGGCAACAAGTGCAAACTCGCTCGCGACAAAAAAGCCGTTCGCGGCGACGAGCAGGATCACCGAAACGATACTTATCGCCGACCAGCCAAACGTAGGCGTCGCAATAGGTTGTGATGCTTCAGCGAGAAAGAAAAGAAAAGCTAAACTGGCAGGGTCGTCCATTACCGAACAAAAATATCTTCTTGCGATCGGGGCGATGATTCGCCCGTTATGTGCTCCTGTACCTTATAACTAGCCGCGGCGAACGCGAATCCAATTCGAAGAGTATAGCATATTGCAAACGGACGAGAGATCATCGAAGATCGCGGGCGTCGAGCATTTCCTGGATGAGCATTCGGCACGACCCGCAGCCGCCGCCCGCACGGCAGGCGGCGGTCACATCTTCTACGAATTCGGGCTTTTTCTCGGAAATGCAGGATTCTATCGTCTCTTCCGAAACTCCAAAACAAGTGCAGATCAACGGCTTCTCGCCGCTAAATTCTTCGATCAGATAAGACCGATAGTCGGACAGAGCCGCCCGGATTGCTTCCAGCACTACATGCACGCATTGTACGCGGGCGGTCGGCAGATCGACCAGTTGGCCCCTAACAAAATCCGTAAGCTCGCTTTCGGCGACCGAATGAAGTCCGGTCAGCTCGCAGCCCGTCAAATATTCGGCCAAAACGTCGGCCGCCGCGATCATAAATCCGCAGCCGTTGGTTTGGAACCTCGCGTCGTCAATGGTTTTTCTCGTCGTCCCGATCGACAGGGAAATTCGCGCAAAACAGCCGCATTCAAAGCTCGCACTGGTGCCGAAGGCGTTCTGGTTCTCGGCGCGGCCGGCGAATCTGGGTCTCAGGAAACGGGCATTGACCTCGGGCGGGTATTTGCTCATCAAGCTAAAGTAAGAAGTAAAGCCGTAAAAGTAAAGATACGCACGATCGGCTCGACCATCATTTCGGCAGGATTTGTGTAGAATAGTGTAGGAAATGAAAAAAGTTTGCTTTCTACTTTTTGCTTTTTGCTTGATCTCGATCGCGTGCCGCCCGGCCGCCGCCCCGGTTGTGGTGGGAAACAAACCAGTTTCCATAAACGATGTTCCCCTTAAAGATGCCCAGTCAAGGCCGCTGAAGCCGGTGCCTGAAATGAGCTGGACCGGTTTCGACGGCAGCATTCAAAAATTAAAGGATCTTCGCGGAAAGGCGGTGATACTCGATTTTTGGGCCACCTATTGCCCGCCGTGTATCGAGGAGATCCCGCATTTAAAGAAGCTAAAGGAAAAATACGGCGGCGACCTTATCGTGATCGGGCTTCATGTGGGGGGCGAGGAAGACAAGCCGAAGGTGCCGGAATTTGTGGACAAGTTAAAGATAGACTACCCGTTGGCCTATCCCGAAGATGCCCTTACAGCTTTTGTTTTCGGAGCGGACTCGGCAATTCCACAGACCGCCATTTTCGACCGCGAAGGCAAGATGATCAGGAAGATCACGGGATTCAACGAACAGATCAAAACGGAACTCGATCAGGCAGTAGAAACGGCCTTAGGTGTGAGATGAAGCCAAATGGGTGAAAAATTGACCACATTCGAGCAGGTTTCCGCAGGCGGTGTTGCCTACCGCGCCGACAACGGCAAAGTTGAGATCGCGATCATTCTTACAACCCCCGAACACCGATGGCAACTGCCCAAGGGCATCATCGACGAGGGCGAAACGCCTGAGCAAGCCGCTTTGCGTGAAGTACGCGAAGAGGCCGGGATCGACACCGAACTCAGCGATGAGTTGGACCGCACTGAATATTGGTTCACCGCCGAACGCGACGGCGCGCGAAGCCGTTTTCACAAATATGTCCACTGGTTTCTCCTCCGCTACACGGGCGGTGATGTCGGCGATCATGACCATGAAGTAGAAGAGGCCCGCTGGGTCGAAGTCGGCGAGGCGCTGAAAATGCTGGTTTTCAAGAATGAAAGGGACATCGTCGAAAAAGCCGTCGGCATAATCCGCGGAAATCTGAGTTAAGGAATGTTGGTTGTGATATTCTTTTTAGTGTATGAAGGTCAGGAAATCAGATCAAAATGGAAACGGCTCGTCCGATTACTCGCATCTGCCGCGGGCACGTGATTTCAAGTTGCCGAAAAAAATTTCTCCGGAACTGAAGGCGGCAATGAAAGCTACTCGGGAAGCGATGGAAGCTCTCACGATCGAACAAGAAAAGTATGGCAAAAAGCCCCGTTTTTGATACGTCTGTTTTTCCACCATTCGCCCAACAAATTGAACGCCAGATCGCAACGACCTTATTCCCGTCAATAGTCTTTTACGAGTTGACCGCGACGAGCATCGACGAAAGCACTCTGAAAAAATACGAGACGTGGCGGAGAACGTTGGGAAAAATTGACCGGGTTCTTACTCCCTCAGGCAACGACTGGTGGGAAACCGCCAAATCCATTCGCCGTCTCTACCTGAAAAAGTCCTTTCCGGTTTCGAAACTTCGAACGCTGCAAAATGACGCGCTCATCGCTCGCCTCGCTGTGAAGAATGACGCATTCGTTGTTACGATGGACGTCGACGACTTTGAGATCATAAAACGTGAAATGCCGAGGCTTGATGTAGTTCCGGCGGATTATTTCTTCAGCTAATGCCATGCGTGACATCCCGGTCGGAAACGGCAATTTGCTTGTAAATTTCGACAACGAATATCAGATCCGCGACATTTATTTTCCGCACGTTGGGCAGGAAAATCATAGCGAAGGCTTTCCTTTTCGCTTCGGCGTTTGGGCCGGCGGCGAGTTTTCGTGGGTGGTTTCGGACGATTGGGTAAGGCGTCTCTGTTATCTGCCCGACACCCTTGTCAGCGACGTGTTGCTGCGGAATGAACGGCTTGGGATAGAGATAGTCTCGAATGACACGGTCGCGAGTCATGAGAATATATTCCTTCGCAAAGTTCGCGTAACCAACACCGCCGACACCGGCCGCGATGTACGTATTTTCCGTCATCACGATTTTCGCATCTACGAAAACAAGTTCGGCGACAA
>JABFSB010000447.1 GCA_013140875.1 Acidobacteriota bacterium | reverse complement strand
ATGGAACCATCGCGTTTTGATCTGGAACGAAACACCGACGACAAATAATCAGCCCGCCGAGATTGTTCTTGGCCAGTCCGATTTTTTTTCGGGCGAGAGCAATGGCGGCAACAACGACCCGACAGCGCAAACCCTGTTTTGGTGTTATGGCGTTCATTGGGACGGCGCAAGATTTTGGGTCGCGGACACCGGCAACCGCCGCGTGCTGATGTGGGACGGCCTGCCGAAAACCAACGGTCAGGCTGCCGATCTAATTCTCGGTCAAGACGATTTCGAAACACGCGACGAAAATGGCGGCGACGAACCGGACGCGACAAGCATGCGTTGGCCGCACGGCATCGCCATCTGGTGCGGACGCCTTTGCGTTTCGGACGCAGGCAATAACCGCATCATGATCTGGAACGATATTCCGCGCCGTAATAATCAGCCGTGCGATTTCGTGCTCGGCCAACCGGACGTCAATCACGTCGATCACAACCAGAGCAACTATTTCCCGATCGCCGCCGGTCTGAATATGCCGTATGGCATCGCCGCTGTCGGTGATTGGCTCATTGCCGCCGACACGGCAAGTTCGCGGCTTGTCGCGTGGCACAAGAATGATAACGAATCGGGCGCGGCCGCAAGGCTTCTCGCCGGCCAGCCGACCTTTCAGGACAAAGGCGACAACCGCTGGCAGCTTCCCGTCCGGGACAGCATGAGCTGGCCCTATGGGCTGTATGCAAAAGACGACATACTTGTTATCGCCGATTCCGGCAACAGCCGCGCGTTGCTGTGGCGTGTATCGGATGAAGTAAAGCAAATTAACCACAGATGAACACAGATGGACACAGATATTTTGACCGAAAAAATAATTGGTTGCGCGATGAAGGTAAGCAATACGCGTGGCGTTGGTTTTTTGGAAAGTGTCTATTAGAACGCTCTCTTGATCGAACTAAGAAACGTGGGATTGAAAGCCGAAAAACGACAGGCATTCCGGTTTACTACGAAAATCAAAGAGTAGGCGATTTTTTTAAGCGACGAATCAAAAGATAGGTTTAATTCTAAATTTTGGAACACCTGGATTGGGTGTAAAACGAATGGTTTTTAGAACTTTGGAATCGACGAAACAGAGATAATCTGTGTTTATCGGTGTCCATCTGTGGTTAGTTTCTTTCCGGTTTTTTCTTATGCTGGATTCAGCCGCAAAACAAGTTGAAGAAAGCGAGATCGCCGAACATATCATCGTCCGCGGCTTGGTTCAGGGCGTCGGGTTTCGCCCAAATGTTTGGCGGCTGGCGAAGGAATTCAACATTCGCGGCTCGGTCCTGAACAACGGAAATGGAGTCGAGATCGAGGCGCAAGGATCGGCGAACAATCTCGAGAATTTCGTTTCCGCAATTTCACAACAAGCCCCTCCACTCTCACGGATAAATGAAATAAATCGAAAAAAGATCGAGCTTTCTACTGGCCTATTTGATTTTCAGATTTCGGAAAGCGAAGCAACGGCCATTCACACCGGCGTCGTTCCGGATGCGAGCGTTTGCGAAGCGTGCAAGGCGGAAACGCTCGACCCGTTCGCCCGCCGTTTTCGTTATCCGTTTACAAACTGCACGCATTGCGGCCCGCGGCTTTCGATCGTTCAAAACATTCCATACGACCGCGCACACACAACAATGCGCAATTTCGAAATGTGCGCCGATTGCGGTGCCGAATACGAAGACCCGGCTGACCGGCGTTTTCACGCACAGCCGATCGCATGTTACACATGCGGCCCGCGAGTTTGGCTTGAACGAGCGGACGGAAAGCCGTTTACCGCCGAAGCTTTTACGATGCTGGATGAGGTCGATGCCGCCTGTACGCTTATTCAACGCGGCTTTATTGTTGCAATAAAAGGCATCGGCGGATTTCAATTGGCGTGTGATGCGACAAACGAAAAAGCAGTTGCGCGTCTGCGGGATCTGAAACACCGCGAACGAAAGCCGTTTGCGCTGATGGTCCGTGACCTTGATATAGCGCGAGAATATTGCGAGTTAAGCGAAGCCGAAGAACAGCTTCTGCAAGGCCATCAAGCGCCGATCGTCATCCTTAAACGTTCCGTAGTTTCTAATACGCAATTCATAGTTTCATCCGATGTCGCGCCGGGAATTCAAACCCTCGGCGTAATGCTGCCGAACACGCCCTTGCACCAATTGTTATTGCGGCGTATGCCGCGGCCGATTGTGCTGACGTCGGGCAATCTGTCCGATGAGCCGCAATGTATCGACAACGACGATGCTAAAGCCCGTCTCGGGAAGATTGCCGATTATTTCCTTATAAACGACCGCCCGATAGCACAGCGTGTTGATGATTCGGTCGTTAAGATTATGGCCAGCGAACCGCGAATTCTCAGGCGTGCCCGCGGTTATGCTCCCGGGCCGATCCAATTGCCGAAAGGCTTTGAAAACGCGCCGTCGATTCTTGCCTTTGGCGGTGAACTGAAAAATACTTTTTGTCTGCTGAGCGATGGCAAAGCAATAATTTCACAGCACATCGGCGATCTCGAAGACTCCGCGACGCAGGCCGATTATCGACATAATTTACAGCTCTACGAAACGCTTTACCAGCACAAGCCAACGGCGTTGGCCTGCGATCTTCATCCCGAATATCTTTCCGGTAAACTAGCCCGGGAACGGTCAGAGAATATTGAAGTTCCGCTGATCGAAACGCAACATCATCACGCGCATATTGCCGCGTGTTTGGCCGACAATAATATTCCGCTCGATGCAAAACCGGTAATCGGTATCGCTCTCGATGGCATCGGATTTGGCGACGATGGGACATTTTGGGGCGGCGAGTTTTTGCTTGCGGATTATCGGTCTTACAAACGTCTGGCGGCGTTCAAGCCGGTTGTGATGATCGGCGGAGAGCAGGCGATAAAAGAGCCGTGGCGTAATACATACGCGCACCTGATGGCCGAAATGGGTTGGCCAAGATTCGCATTGAATTACACGGATCTCGAACTGTTTGAATTTCTGGATAAGAAACCGCGAGAAGTACTCGACGGAATGATCGCAAAGCAGATCAATTCACCGCTGGCGAGTTCGTGCGGACGTTTGTTCGATGCGGTTGCGGCCGCAGTCGGGATAGCCCGCGAACACGCCGCTTACGAAGGCCAGGGAGCAGTCGAGCTCGAAGCGATCGTTGACGAAAAAGCTCTACGCGAAGAAGACGAATTGCTCGCCTATCCCTTCGCGATCCCTCGTTTGAAGGAATCGAATCTGCCATACATCGAGCCGTACGCAATGTGGCAGGCATTGCTCGGTGATCTGATCTTGAAAACACCGGTTCCGGTTATCGCAGCACGTTTTCATAAAGGCTTGGCAAAAGTTATCGTTCAGATG
>JABFSB010000067.1 GCA_013140875.1 Acidobacteriota bacterium | reverse complement strand
ATCGCGGGCTGATCAAAAAAGGAATGAAGGCCGATCTCGTTCTATTAGACCCCGCAACCGTTATCGACCGCGCTACCTTCGCCGAGCCCCAGGTATTTTCAATCGGAATGAAAGCTGTTTTTGTGAACGGCGTAAATGTGTGGGACGGCGGGAAAATTACAGGTCAGTTACCTGGCAAAATTCTTCGCCGGTAATAGGTTTGCTTAAGGCTATTCTTTAATTTCCTTTGGAAAGGTTTGCTCGACCTTGTAGTAAATGTCGTTTAGACAAAGTTCGCAGCCAATTGAATCCAGCTTGACCTTGTCATCAGGCTTTCTAAACTCAAAATATGTCCACATGCTGACATCTTGACGGACAAAATGCTCGACTCGATACGGTTCTTGCGTAACAAGTACATATTCTTGAAAGCTGGGGATAGTTTGGTACTGCTCGAACTTAGTTCCGCGATCGTATGCTTCAGTTGATTTCGATAAGACCTCGATAATGACTATTGGATTTAAGAGATTGTCTTCTGAAGCGTCCTCAAATTTTTCGTCACCACAAATCGCAACTACATCCGGGTAAGTGTAGTTTTCGTTTGGGATCCTGATGCGCATATCGCTTCCATATACGGAACAGCCTCGCTCGAAGGTTTGTGTCGCGATAATCCGAATCAAGTTAATCGAGATTTGATTATGACGCCGATTCGTACCCGCCATTTCGAAAATCTCGCCGTTTAAATATTCGTGACGAAACTCGGCTTCTCGCTCAAGCGTGAGATATTCCTGCGGAGTTACAAAACTAGGTTTTTTCTGAGCCAATCCCATCGGATTTAATTTATCACAATTTCGCAGGAGCTAAATGTTTAGTGCATTCCGCTGGATCTCAAACAGCTTGTTGATTCCGGTCTCGGCCAGCACGAGCATTTCGTCCATCTGCGTTCGCGAAAACGGCTCGCGTTCGGCGGTTCCCTGCAGCTCGATGAACTTGCCGGCACCGGTGCAGACGATATTCATATCGACGTCGGCGGTCGAATCTTCGGCGTAGGCGAGGTCGAGCACCGGCGTGCCTTCGACGATGCCGACGCTGACGGCGGCAACCTCGCTTAGGATCGGATTCGTTTTGATCGTGGCCTGTTTTACCAGCTTTCGACACGCCAGTGCGAGCGCGACATAGGCTCCGGTGATCGAAGCGCAACGCGTGCCGCCGTCGGCCTGAATAACGTCGCAGTCGAGAAATATCTGCCGCTCACCGAGCAGCTTTGTATCGACAACCGCACGCAGGCTGCGGCCGATCAATCTTTGGATCTCCTGCGTACGGCCGGCAGGTCGCTGTGTTTCTCTCTGGGTTCTCGTGCTGGTCGCCCGCGGCAGCATCGCGTACTCAGCCGTCACCCAACCCAAGCCTTTGTTGCGCAAAAACATCGGCACGCGATCCTCGACCGAAGCCGTGCAAATCACCTTCGTTCCGCCGACCTCGATCAACGCCGAGCCTTCCGCGTATGGCGAAATATTCGGCGTTATCTTTGTATTTCTAAGCTGGTCGAACGACCGGCCGTCTAATCTTTCGTAGCTCATAAATAAAACCCGCGCATTCGCGGATGTTACACCGGCACACTCCCTACCGGTCGTGTTTCTGCCAACTCGATGGCCTCCAATCGCGACGGCGGCGATCCCAAGAATCTCTCCGCGACGCGTGCAAATCGCTCGGCGGCATCCGTGACGTAAAAGTGATCCAGGTCGTCGCACAGCGTACGCTCGCCTTCGATTGTTTTGACGCTGGCTAGTTCGCGGTGGTGCAAAAGGTCCTTTACCTCGTCCGCCGCGGCTTCGCCCGAATCGATGAGTTTAACACCTTCTCCGACCGTTTGCTGAATCACATCTCTCAGGATCGGGTAATGGGTGCACCCAAGTACGAGTGCATCGGGCTGAAATTCAACTATCGTTTTCAGGTGTTTAGACGCTATTGCATAAGTTTCCGGCTCGTGCAGCCAGTTCTCTTCGGCCAACGGGACGAAAAGCGGACACGCCGCCTGCATCACGATCGGGGCCGAGGAAGCACGCCTGATCGACTCGTAATAGGCATTGCTCGCGACGGTCGCCTCCGTCGCCACCACACCGATCTTCGGTGCCGCAATGTCTTTCGTCACCGCGACGGCCTTTCGGGCACCGGGCCCGATCACCCCGACCACGTCCATGCCGACCTTTTCCCTGATTTTTGGCAATGCAAGCGCCGACGCCGTGTTGCACGCGACCACCAACACCTTTATCCCTATCGAGGCGAGAAACAGTGAATTCTCAATCGCATACCGTTCGACCGTGTCCATCGATTTCGTCCCGTACGGTACGCGTGCCGTGTCGCCGAGATATACAAATCGCTCATTCGGCAGCCGGTCGTGCAGGGCCCGATAAACGGTGAGGCCGCCTACGCCCGAATCGAATATTCCTATGGGCTGGTCGTTGAGTTTATTCATTCTTTCGACAAAAAAAATATCCTTTTCAGAGTACGCGACCAACTTCATCTGTTCAAAGTCGGATCGGGCTGCGGCTTCCAAACTTTGGTTTTTTCTTTACAGTCATGGTGAGCTTTGCGTGAGGAAAAAGAGTTTCCCGCAACGAACCCTGAAGGACGCAAAGGAGAAAAAGTTCCTTCTGTGGCAACACAAATCCAGGACACTACCAAGATCAATAAATACTTGCGACTTTTAAACATTTTTGTTATAGTTTTAACTGGTCTCGCCATTGGCGCAAGCCCTTGTTGAACCGTCAACCAGAAACTCCCGCCACATTTCGAATCCTTCGAATAAGCCGCTATTTTTGACGCCGGCTGCTTAACTGCCATTCAGAACCGTAATATGAAAAGAGTATCCCTTTTGTTTGTCGCAATTGCGGCTTGTTGTTTGCTTTTAGCGGTTTTCGGAGACCGTGGATTTTACTCAAGTGTTTCGGCCCAAGGCCGTGATGAGGTCAAAAACCGGGAGTCCAAGACGGATCAGGCTTCGGACCGCCGTCTTGCCACACTTATTCGCCAGCTCACGGACGGCCCGGCTTCGGGTCCTGCAAAAGTAAGAAAGCTGGCCGGCGGAGGAATATTGACCGACTTGCGCGGCGGTTATCAAAACGTAATGCTGTCGCGGATGGACGACAATGGCGAGCCGATAGCGGCGTGCGTCACAAACCTGCAGGAAGCAAACGACTTTCTGGGCCGGAATCTGGAAACGGGCGAACGATTCGCAAAAAATGATTTTGGAAAAGAGAGCACGGCGGTGATCGCGGCACGGCACGGCATGTCGGAAGACGAATATTTGTTTTACAGCAAGCTGGCGGCCGAAGCCGTTCAACAAGACATCCTTTCCCGGCCTGAGTCGGCGACGATAACTATCGTAAAC
>JABFSB010000317.1 GCA_013140875.1 Acidobacteriota bacterium | reverse complement strand
ACGGAAAGCCGCCATCTTCGGAAGTAACCGGCCGTTGGTCCGTACCATCCGGATTCATCCGCCAGGTTTGGATCTTTCCTGTCCGGTCGGAGTTAAAAAATATATATTTATTGTCCGCCGAAACAAGCGGCGCGATCTCGCTGGACGGATTATTCGTCAACTGGCGTAGCTCGCTGCCGTCGGGATTGATGCTCCAGATGTCCGAATTGCCATTCATCAGCGACGCGAAAATAAGTTTTCCATCCGGTGCGTAAACTACGGACGATGCGTCGGCCAGTTCGCGGGGCGTTGCCGCCGGATCGTCAAGCCGATGCACGGTAAGCTGAAAATCCGCGTCGATTTGGGTCGAAACCAGCATCGTGCTCTTGTCATCAAGACTCAGACGCGAATAACTTTCAGAATCCGACGTAAGAACCTTCGCTTCACCGCTCGACGTTTTTACCTCCCAGATGCGGCTGTATTTGTCCGGGGCCGTTCGGGCCGTCAGAAGCAGATCGCTTGTACCGGGCAGCCAGACAATGTAAGCGATATTAAAGAACCTCTGCGGAGTTAAAGGCCGCTCTTTTCCGGTTTCGGTGTCGACGCCCACGAGGTCGAAATCGTTCGACGCGGTCCGCGACTGCCCGACGCCGAAAGCTATCGTCTTTCCGTCGGGAGATATCTTGTTATCGCTTATTCTGATCGGGCGAGGCCTTGTAACGAGCTTTCTTTCATTCTTGCCGTCGTCGGCGTCGGCAATGTACAGCGAACAGTATTCATCATCGGTATAAGGACAGCGGACGTAGGATATTTTGTCGCCGGTGGCCGAAATACTGATCCAGCCCTGTGTGCCCTCGATGATCTTTTGCGGCACCCCGCCGGTTATCGGCATCTTGAACACGTCGATCTGTGGCCCGATCTGCGCCCCTCGTACGAAATAAACGGTCTTGCCGTCCGGCGATAATGCCAAACCGCCGTAAAAATGTTCTGACGGAGGAATGATTTGAATATTGTCCGAGGTTTCAAGTTCGCGCAGCCAAAGACTTTGCTTTCCATCGCGCCGGTGTGTGTAAACCAACTGCTTGCCGTCCGGAGAAAGCACGGCGTGATAGACCTCGCCATCCGTCGACAGTTTTTCGGAAGAGAAGGGAGCTGAAAGAATCGGACTGGTTTCGGACTCACGGCCGAGCACGAACCAGACGGCGGTCACAATCAAAGAAACGAGCGCGAAAATACCGACAGCCGGGAGAAAATAAGATTGTCTTGTTTGAGGAAGTGTATCGGCATCATCGATCGCCGTCTCGGGTTTGCCGTTTTGGACGCCCGTCACTTCTTCGACCTTCGCGATAAATCGATACCCGCGGCGCGGAACCGTCTCGATATAGATCGGCGACTGGGCGTTGTCGTCCAACAGCTTTCTCAACTGCCGGATGTTAAAGGAAATGTTGCCCTCTTCGACAAAGCTGTCCGGCCAGACTTCCCGAAATAACGTGTCCTTATCGACCACTTGTCCGTGATGCCGGATGAGCACATGCAGCATCTCGAACATCTTCGGCGTCAGCGATACGACCTCATCATCCCGGCGGAGCACATTTTCTTCGGGGCTAAGAGCAAATGCTCCGAATCTGTATAAGTGCTTTTCTTCCAACTACTTCACTGGCCTCTAATGACTTTCTAATCCATTTCTAAACGCTTTCTAAAGACGAAAAACCGCAAAAAAACTAATTTCTTCCATTCACGAGATGGAAGGAAGCATAGCACACATGAAAACGCGGCAAAAGGCGTTCAGGATTCCAGACTATGGATACGGAGTAAACCAAATTTGGAAAAATTAATATAAGGAACAAAAACATGAAGAAAATATTTGCACTAATTACCTTCGTCAGCGCCTGTATCGTCGGAACAGCCGCCGTCCCGGCTCAGTTGACGATCAAACTTCCGGGGTTACCCACTGTCGATAAAAAGAAAAAGACGGACGGCCCAACCACACGGACGACAAACGACGGGAAGGACGAGACAAGAAGCGGGGACAACATCTATAAGACCTCGCGGCCGACAGCGACTCCTGTCTTGCTAAAGAACTCGGTCTATGTTCAGGCAAAAACGCACAACGAGTACTGGAAGATGAAAGGCCAAAACAATTATTCGAGTTGGGTACCTCTCATCAAATTCAACCATTTTTACAACAATGACAAGTCCCTGAATTACACGGTCGATTACTTTAATCCAGACGGTTCGCCGTGGTACAGCGAAAAACTAGAACAGGGAAATTTGGCTGCCGATCGAACTGTACGTTTTGAAAGCCCCAGCCCCTACAACGGCGTGCTCGATACAAAATCTACAGCGGCGATCGGCGTATTCGCGTTCAAGATCACGGATGACGACACGAAACAGGTCCTTTATCAGGGCAAATTTAAGGTCGGCAAATTCAGTACCGAGAGCGGCCGGCCCGAAAAGAACAAATTCGACTTTTTTGTCGAACACGACTGGCTCTTGCCCTTCGGAATGATCGGCTTTCATCACAGCGACATCGAGATCGGCGGCATCATGCCCGAGGTCAGCGTTTGGCTAAAAGGAATGGTTTCGGTAGAGGAATTGGAAGGCCGTCTTTTCTACAAAGGACAGCAGATAGCCTCAACCAAAGATGGTGCCGAAAGCGGTGTCAGCGATTATGACGAGAGAACGACGCAGTTCGCACCTCCGTTCGCACCGCAGAATATGTGGAAGCGGTGGCAGTTCCAGTGGAACAACTTTCGATTCGACAATAACGGTGGATTCAATCATGACTATTATCCAAAGGCACTATATGCCGACAAAAATCCCGGCGAGTACACGGTAAAGATCTTTCGTAATGGAGCACAGATCCGTGAACTCAGCTTCACGGTCGCAGCCGACGGCAGGTTTGCCGTTCCAGCCTACACGGACCAGATCTTTATGCCGTATCAACGAATAATTCTGCCGGTGAAAGTCATCGGCGCAGAAAAATGGGATTCCGCCGCGTGGAAAACCGACGCGTTTTACGGTAACCCACTAAAGGGGTTTGCACTGCAATGAATACGAACGATCAAGCGATGTTTTTAAACCCATCGGCCTTAACCCGAATTGCGGGTTTTGGTACGAATTTATACAGACGAAGGTCAAAGAGGAGAACCAAATATATGTTAGTTGAAGCAATAAATCACGAGGCGGCAACACGACCGCTGCCATATAATTTTCATGAAACACTGGTCGCGTCGCAAAGGGTTAACTGGAGGATCGACGACATAATCGGTCCCGACAGACAACTCGACTTTACCAAGCCGTTTATGCCGGAATCGCTGGCCCACACCGGGTTTTTGGATTTCCTGACCGCGGACGAGAAGCTGGTTTTGAATCAGATCAAGGGGCACACT
>JABFSB010000110.1 GCA_013140875.1 Acidobacteriota bacterium | reverse complement strand
CACGCCTTTAACAGCCTTCGCGGCAGCGTCGTCAATGCTCTTAATTTTGCCGCCAATAACCGGTGACCGAAGGATCGTGGCCGTAAGCATCCCCGGCACTTTTACGTCAATGCCGAAAATGCCTGTGCCGTTCACTTTTTCGGGCGTATCCAAACGCTTGACGGATTTTCCGATAAACTTGAAATCCTTCGGGTCTTTTAGTTTAGGATTCTCAGGCGGCTTTATTTTTGCGGCGTCGCCGAGCAGATCGCCGTACTTTGCAACGCGTTTGGTCGGCGTGTGGACGACCGTTCCGTTCATTGCCTTGCAGGTGTCGGGTGCAACATTCCACTTTTGCGCCGCGGCCATCACAAGCATTTCGCGAACGGATGCGGCTGATTTTCGCAGCGGCCCGAAAAATCCTTTGATACTCGCGCTTCCGCCGGTGATCTGGGCGCCGAACGCCGGATTTGCGTAAGCCTGGCCGGCGGGCCCGTGTTCATACGAAACCGCGTTCCAATCGACCTCAAGCTCATCGGCCACGATCTGCGGCAGTGAGGTGAGCACGCCTTGTCCCATCTCGGCCTGACCGACGATTACGGTAACCCTGCCGTCCGGGGCAAGTCTGATAAATGCATTCGGCTGGAATGCCGCCGGCGGTTGGACGGCGGCGATGCCGAATCGTTCCTCCGCCCGCGAACGGACGGGGAAGGCCGATTCGATCAGAAGAGCTCCGCCCGCGATCAGAGTCGCCTTAATGAAGGAACGCCGGTCGATCCCGTTTCCACGTTTTCTTTCGTCTTTTGGCGGTTGAATATCGTGCATTATTTGGAACCTCCATTCATGGCCGCTGTTTTGATCGCCTGACGGATACGGTTATAGGTTCCGCAGCGGCAAATGACGCCCGACATTGCCTGGTCGATGTCCGTATCGGTCGGCTTCTTGTTTTGTGCAAGCAGGATGGCCGCCGACATCAACTGCCCGGACTGGCAATAACCGCATTGCGGCACGTCCTCGGCAATCCATGCTTTTTGGAGGGCGTGCGTCGCATCCGGCGACAATCCTTCGATGGTCGTGATTTCTTTGCCGGCCGCGGCTTTCATCGGCGTAACGCACGAACGCTTTGCCTCGCCGCCGACGTGGACGGTACATGCACCGCACTGCGCTACTCCGCAGCCGAATTTGGTTCCGGTCAATCCAATATCGTCGCGAATCACCCACAAAAGAGGCGTATTCGGATCCGCATCCACGTCATAGGACTTGCCATTCACACTGAGTTTCGTCATCTCTGATAACTCCCCTGCCTTGGAAAAAAGGCCGCGTAAACAAATTGTGAAACGATCGCTAAGTATTGTTGCTGGAGATTTGATTATAGCACTTTGCTTTGGTCAAACAATCCAAGGGCATTCGCCGTTCAGGTGTTTGTGAAAATGAACCACAGCTTATTCCAGGTCTTATTCAGGCCCGGCAGGCCGGTCGAGAACAATTTCCGGAAACTCGGCGGCAAGTTGTTCCGAAGATTTTGAATCTATTTCGGCCCGCAGGGGTCGTGTTCCGACGTTCGGTTTGAAATTGCCTTGTTCGTCGTAGAGGCGTCGGTATTGGGCCGAGTTTCTGATAACGCCCTGAACGTAGCCTTTTGTTTCCTTAAAGGGAATTGCCTCGACGAATTCGTCTATTTCGAGCGGGAGCGTGGCTCGCCATTGCGGGACGCGGTTCGGGCCGGCGTTATATGCGACCGCCATGTATTCGATGCGGCCGAATTTATCGAGCTGGTCCCGCATATAGCCTGTGCCGAGCTCGATATTCAACGCGGGCAGGAACAACGATTCGCCCGTGACGGCCGCCGTTGAGCCATACTTTCGGGCCACGATCTTTGCCGTCGGGACAAGAAGCTGCATAAGTCCATAGGCTTGAGCGCCGGATTTAGCGCGCGGGTTGAAAACGGATTCCTGACGTATCAAGCCCGCCACCTGATACATATCCAGATTTCGATTCTTCGACCACGCGGCGATCTGGTCCCAGGCTAACTGCGGGTAAAAAATTTCCCATTCCTCGCGGCCCATTTCCTCAGGGAACATTTGCGAGTAATCAGGATAACTCTTCGCCAACGCAAGCAGGGCATTGACGTTGTCGCCTTTCATTCTGTAATGCCTGGCCAGAGCGAGATTTATCTTGGGCGAATTCTGGGCTGTCTTTTTGGCTTCATTGAGTTCGTCGATCGCCCAATCGAACAATCCGACCGTGCTGAGGTCGTCGCTTTTTGCCGCGAGAGCCAATTCATTCGGGCCCGAAGTTTCAGGTGCTACCGTGACGGTTTTCAGGTTTCTGGCTGCTTTTGCAACCAGGTCGTTAGCGGAATTGGCGGTCGAACATTTGCCCTGAGCTTTCATCGACGCCAGTCGCTGCGTGCCGACGTAACCGTACCAGTTGGCTCCGTAACGATAGTTGACCGCGTCGTACAAGGAGCAGGCTTCCGCGACTTTTCCGGCCCGCTCCGAATCGCGAGCGGCCCAGTAACCCGCCTTACCGCGATTGGTCGTGTCTTTGTCGGCATAGCGGGCGAGGTGTTCGATCAGCATTTGCGAAGAGCGCGTGAAGTCTTTCGATTCGTGGGCCATCCATGCCAATTCGAATTGCGCCGAAGCGACTTCGATCGCGTTCGAGTAGTTTGCCAAAGCCGATCCGAAAAAGAACTGTTCTTCGACCTTATTTTTTGCCTCACGAGCCTCGATACCGGCATCGACCCACGCCTTCGGCGTCAGCCTGCCGTTCGCGAATTTGGTCCGCATCTCTTCCGCGATCCGTCTCGCCTCGGGCCAAAGGCGGTTGTCTGCATAGCCTATCAGAAGTTGGTAAAAAGCCTTTTCCTTCGCGATCGACGAAACGGGAATCGAATCGAAAACACCCTGAGCATCCGCCATTCGCTTTAAGTTTGCGAAAGTCGCTATTCGTTTGATCTGAAGATCGCCCGTGACCGATTGTGGAAACCGCGTGGCAAGCTCGGTAAAGGCCTTCTCCGCCTCGACGAAATTCTTTGCCGCGTAAAGGTTTTCGGCCCGTTCCATTAACTCTTCAGCATTACCCGGAACAAGCAGCTGGGCAAGCGCGTTGAGCCTGGTTTCGGCTTCTTTACCTTCGGGCTTTCCCGCACCGTAAAAGTATGTACGCCGATAGAATGCTATCGCGTTTGGTTGGTCGCCCGCCGATTCGTAAGCCTTCGCCGTGATCAACAACGCTCCCGGTGACTTCGCCTGAATCAGATCTGCCAGCTCGGCGGCGACCTTATTTGCCGAACCTGATTTGATGGCCGAATCGGCCCACAACAATCGCGAATCGGTCACCCGTAGCGAATTCGGAAACTCGGTCCGAAGCCGGGTGAACTCTTTCATC
>JABFSB010000345.1 GCA_013140875.1 Acidobacteriota bacterium | reverse complement strand
GTAAAGAATTTCGGCTTCATGATGTATGCAAAAGTAATGATAGGCCTTCGTCCACAGATCAGAAGGCAAGAAGTTATTATGTTTACTATACTTTTTCACATTGCACACTATTCGGCAATCGCTTTTGTCGGGGGCTGGGGTTCCTCGCTCTAAGTCCCGAAAGACAAGAGTTTGCCCGCGAATAACGCGAATGATCGCGAATAAGCTTTGATCTTATTCGCGGCTATTCGCATTATTCGCGGGCAAAAATCTTAGATCGATTCGGCAATCGCCTGTTCGAATATCTCGAGAGCGACGTCGACATTTTCTTTTGTAAGGATAAGCGGCGGCGACCAGCGGATCGAGTTCGAGCCGCAGCCGAGGATGATCAGGCCTTTTTGGTAGCAGGCCATTTCGATACGGTCGCGAAGTTCGGCGTCCGGTGCGGGCCCCACCCCGTCAGCCGAAGCGGCTGCCACCCCTCCTAAGACAGGAGGGGTGTTTTGCGGCTTGACGAATTCAACGCCGAGCATCATCCCAAAGCCGCGAACGTCGCCGATGCAGTCGTACTTGTCCTTCAGCTTGTTCAAGCCCGATTCAAGATAGGCACCGACCTCGCGGCTGTTTTCGACAAGACCGCCTTCGAGCAGCTCAATCGTTTTCAACGCCGCGGTAAGTGCAACCGGGTTGCCGCCAAAGGTCGAGGCGTGAGCGCCTTTGTGCCAGTCCATGATGTCGGCACGTGCGGTGCAGGCACCGATCGGCATGCCGGAGCCGAGGCCCTTGGCCATGCAGACGATGTCGGCCTTGACGCCTTCGTGATGATCGAGCGCGAACATTTTGCCGGTGCGGCCCATGCCGGACTGTACTTCGTCGACGATCAGCATTATGCCGTGCTGGTCGCAGATGCGGCGCAGGGCCTTAACCACTTCGGTCGGTGCGGGCAGGTAACCGCCTTCTCCCTGGACCACTTCGAGCACGATTCCCGCAACTTCTTCGGGCGGCGTTGTGGTCGAGAAAAGCAGCTTTTCAATCCAATCGACGGTGCCCATACAGCACGATCCGTCGTCGCATTTGCCCTTGTTGAATGGGCAGCGGAAGCAGTTTGGATAAGGCACATGCACAACATCGAGTGCCTGCCGCATAAAGCCGAGCCGCTGCGCCCGTTTTGAGCTGGTGAGTGAAAGAGCACCGAGCGTGCGGCCGTGAAACGAGCCGTAAAAGGAAATAAATTTTTGGCGACGGGTGTGATACATCGCCAGTTTGAGAGCGGTTTCGATCGCTTCGGCACCGCTGTTGGCAAAGTGCGTCTTGGTCGGGCCGTCGATCGGCACGATGTCGTTGAGCTTTTTGCCGAGCTCCGGCATATGGCGATAGTAAAAGTCGGTGCCGCAAAGATGGATCAGCTCGGCGACCTGCTTTTGCAAGGCCTCGACAATTTCCGGATGGCAGTGGCCGGTCGAACAAACGGCGACGCCGGCGTTGCAATCCAGAAAAACGTTGCCGTCCGGATCGGTTATCCAAACGCCGCTTGCGTGGTCGGCCACCAGTTTATAGTCCGGCCGCGGATAACTCGGCGTAACGTACTGCTGATCCGCATTGATAATTTCAAGGGATTTCGGTCCCGGCAAAGCGGTCTTTATCGACGGTCTTTGCAATTCTTGTGTCGGTGTCATTAGGTTCTCCTGTACTCGGCCTGCTTAATCAGGCCGCATTCGATTAACGCTTCATGAAACAATGCGCGTGACCGGGAAGTAGATGATCCAGATCTCTTCTTCTTCAAGAGTTTCCATTAAGAAACGTTTGACGGATTCGAGGAAGGACGTCAGGCCCGCTAAATCCTGGGCGTTCGTGACGTCGAGGTCGAAGTCACAATAAAGGATTCGAATGGCATCTTCAACGACATCCAGGCGGTTGGAAGAGACAAAGAGTCCGGCAAATGGAGCGGTCAGTGTAGCTCCACCGCGTTCGTAAGCGAACTCCTCGGCCATCCACTGGAGAGCGGTATTGTAAGCCGGGATATCCGAGCGCAGAGGAAGGAAAATCTCAACGCGAGTTCGTTTCTCTATCGGCACGCCATTGCTCCAAAAACTTGGCAGCGCGCTCGGGGAAAGAACGCATGCGTTTAAGCGTCTCCTCTCGCGAATTCGAAACGAAATAAGGATGGATGGGATGTCGGAATTTCACGTCCCCTGCCTTTTCATTTGGCTGCTGCGAAGCTTCGTCTTTAGTCTTGCTCATATTTCATATCCTGAGTAAATTTCGACAAAGCACAACTCAGTCGCCGCCGAAGAGGTTGGCGCGTTGGCTGGTGGGACGCAGTTTCGAAACGCAGCGAGGTGTCATAGCTGCCGTTAATATAGCAGAAGTCCGGCGGGCATTCAAAAGAAATAAGACGAGGTAGTGGCCTGATCTTGTGATGCGGATTGGAACCGATCCTTTTCTTTCTTTGCGTACTCGCGAACTTTGCCTGAGGAAAAAAGATTTCACGCGAAGATCGCCAAGATCGCAAAGGAAGAAGGAGTTCAAAAAAGGAAGCGTGGATTAACACACGCGCAGAGATGATTCGCTATCGGGCCTTTTTCGATCGAGTGAGTTTTACGTCATGAGGCCATTCCAGGCTCATCGAGCCGCCCGTTGGGAGTTTCGACCATTGTCCGGCAAAGTCTTCAAACCGTGCAATGATGCGCTCGATGTCCTTTGTCGGAATATCGGTCGAGGGAATGATGTCGTGCTTTTCCCAACGTGACTGGGCGGCCCAGATGGCATGCTCCGAAAAGAGGGCATCTTTCTTATTTGCCTTTGCGATCCTGGTCCCGCGTTTTCTTGCTTTTTTGTGATTTTTCGATTCGGCCGAATGAAACGTACTTGCCGTTCCGCCGGCGGCCAACTGGCCGAAAACTCCGCCCATTATCCCAAGCTCGCTTTCGACAATAAAATGCGCGACGTCATGCGGCAGCCGGTCGTCATAGCCCGGTGCGGGAGCCATTGTGACGCGGTCGATGTTTTTGCCTTCGACGGAAACACAGTAACCGCGGGCGTGGGTGCGTGTGAATGTTACTTTCATCTCGATACGCGTTAATATTTTACGATGCAATCACCTAAGAAGTTCACGAACAAGCTGAGCGACGAGACATCGCCTTATCTTCTGCAGCACGCGCATAATCCGGTGGAATGGTATGCGTGGGGCGATGAGGCGTTTGAGCGGGCGAAGGCTGAGGACAAGCCGGTGCTGGTCAGTATCGGGTATTCGGCGTGTCACTGGTGTCACGTTATGGAGCATGAGTCGTTCGAGGACGAGGCGACGGCCCGTATTCAGAACGAACATTTCATCAACATCAAAGTCGATATGGAAGAGCGGCCGGACGTCGATCAGATCTACATGAGCTTTGTGCAGATC
>JABFSB010000441.1 GCA_013140875.1 Acidobacteriota bacterium | reverse complement strand
GTCGAAGACATAACCATTACTTCTGATGATGTAGAAATCCGGTGACAGGTCGGCCGTCGGCCTGAATACGGCGAAGTCGGCTTTTCCGTCGCCGTCGAAATCTCCGGGAACCGGAATGTCGGTACTTATTCCCCATCGAATGGCAGTGATGGCCGTTTGGGCATTGATGATGTACCAGGTCCCCTCGGAGGGGCGGTAAACGGAAAGGTCGGTCTTGCCGTCGCCGTCATAATCGGCACGGGACCTGACGGTCGTCGGTGCAAACGAGCAGGAACTTGTCGCCCGGATTATGACCGAATCGATAAACCAGCCGACGCCGGCAACGCTTGCATCACTGCCGAGCCGCCATCTGAACCTGACATTCTGTCCGCTGGCCGACGCCGGTAGCTGGACCGTCGAAGTGATGAATCCGCTCGATGTACCGGTCCAACTCTGGCGGCCCGCGATCGGACTGACAGTGTTTGGGTTGATCGTACCGTTGTATCCGCCCGCCAGGAACGAGCCGCCGGCCGCCAGGATATCCTGAAACGCACCGCCGTTGATACTGATCTCGAAAACGCCCCCGTCGAAACCGGCTTCGAGGTTGAACTGGTTCCTGAATGAAACGGTCGCAGCGGCCGAGTTTACGGTTACCGACGGCGAAGTCAGTTCGGAACTGCCGGTATTGTTGGGCGGCGCGTTATTCGGATTGGCCGCAAAGGCCGAATTCGGAGCGGTGTCCGACGCCGAACCCGAGGTTACGAAAGGTATCCCAAAACCCGAAACCGACGGTGTCCATCCGGCCGGCAAATTCGGAACACCGACGCCGTCGAAATTTTCCTGCAGCGTTACGCTTTTCAATCCTATCGGTACCGCCAAGGTGAAGGTCTTGGCCCCCAAACTGCTGTTGACGTTCATCGACAGCGTATTGAGCGCGCCGCAGGCAGTGCCGGCGGGAACCGTGTAATTGAAGGTGCGCGTCACGGTCGATGCATTCGTGATCGTTCCGTACACAGCCGAACTTGCACCCGGAATATCCGCCGTTACGGTCGACGCCGCCTGCCCGAAAAGATTCGTAAGCGGGACCGAGATCACGATCGGTTCACCCGGCTCGGCAATGCCGTCGTTATCGCCGCCGGCATCCGTAAATGTGAACGCCGGAAACTGCAGAAGGTTCGGCTTTTCGAACGACTCGGTCACGCGGGTCGTGCCATCGCCGTTTCCCTGGAACTGAATACTCGCGTTCACGCCCATTCCGCGTATCGCGAACCCTTGCCATACGTCGGACGCGTCTTCAAGCTGAGCAGTTGTCGTGGCGCTTCCGGTCGCCGCGGCAATGATCGCGTCGCGGCTTTGCAGGAACGTAGGGTTGATGGGCGAGATTTTCATTCCGTCGGTAACCAACTGCAATGCCTTGCGATTGCCGACCGACCACCCCAGCCTCTGAACCAACCTTGCTCTTACTTCCCATAATGCGCTGCTCCAAACTTCACCGGCGGCGTGCACCTGGTCGGCGTTCGAAGAGATGTGCGCCCCGAACATTGCCGGGAAAGCTCCATCGGTCGTGTTCAGCTTTGTCTGGTCGATGTCCGCAAAAGTAAGCGGATTGAACGGCCGGTTTTGTGGCCCGCCCACGGCCGACATGATCGCTTTGGGAAAGCGGCGGATGCCGTAATAATAATTTGCCGTTCCGACCGCACCGAAACCGTTAAGGAGCAGATAGCCGCTTAAAGGATAGGTGCCGCCGATCGGGTCGCCCGGTTCGGACAACAGGGCATGCGCGTAAAAATCCGACCAACCTTCGCCCATCGCCCTGGCCATACTTGCGTTCAAGCCGTCGGCATTCGCGTGAAGCCGGTTCGATGTTCCGTGAGTCGCCTCATGGATCATTATCTCGGCGTCGACGGTGCCGTCGCGGTCCGGGTTTGGAGCGGTAAAAACGTACATCTGCATTTTCGGCCGCGTTCCATCGGGAGGCGTCGAGAAGTTAGCATTGTTGCTTGCGCCGAAATCCTGGCCTTCCGCCGACACACGGTCGTTGCCCAAACCGCCGCGGCCGAAATTGTTTGTCTGGAAGTTGCGTGCCGATTCGGTAAAGCCGAGACGGTAAAGCTCATCATGATAAAGATTCATGATATAGAACTGCTGAATTACGGCGCCCCGCCGGGCTTCATCTATCGTCGGCGCATCGCCCGGTCCGGGAATGCCCGGCGGTGGGTTCCACGCCGAACTAAATACGCGAAACGGACTGCCGGTAGCCTGCGTTCCTGAATCGATGGCGTCGGGAGCACTGAGGTCGAGGCCCGATTCGACGTTGTTTCCGTCGGTCAGGTTGGTCGCGTCGTTGATCCAGCCGTTGTTATTGAAATTATAAGGTGCCTCATTGCCGATTCGCGTAACGTTGCTACGCAAAAGCGGCAGGCCCTGGGTGCCGTCCCCCGGATTGAAAACGGTCGGTGCGGCCGGTGCGGGGCTGTCCGCGACGTTGATCATCGCTCCCGTATTCGTATAAACCTCAAAAGTACTTTGCTGCGTTTGGTCCTCGGTGAGATTCTTTCGCCAAAGGAGTTCGCCGCTTGCCGCATCGACGATGATCGCGTATGACCGTTGCGGCTGAGTGATAGAGACACGCCACGCGGGCACGGCTATGCCGGGCTCGGTCGGAAAGTAGATCTTTTCAGCCTTTGGCGACCACTCGCCGATGCCGAAAACGGCTTTTTGCCCATCGGTCCTGTTTGCATCGATGGCGGCTTCGGTCGGAGAAAGATCGTAATTGATATACCCGGCGGCCGCGGCCAGGGCATCGGCCGGATCCTTGAAGTCGGTGGAAAGCGAACCGTAATCAAGTCCGGGAGCGAAATTATTGATGACCCGCATCAGTTCGCCGCTCTTCGTATAAGCTGCCTTGATCGAGCCGCGAAACACGGGAATTCCATTGATCTCCTGTTCGTATTCGACGAAGCCGAGATTGCCGTCCGGGTTTTTGTAATCCGCGAACAATTTCAGGTCATCGATCTGGATGTCCGTAGCTCCGATAAGGCCTTTATTTTCACGAAGAAAACCGACCAGGGCACGCGATTTCTTTTCAGCCGTGGCCTTGGCTAAAAAGGCTTTGCCCATAGCAACATCCGGGGCAATGACTTCCGGCGTTCGGATCTCAGGGCTGTATTCAACCTTTAGCGAAGGAACTTTCAGTCGCAGGGCGGTTTCGCCGCGGACCAGGTCGTCGCGCTGGTCGGCCGTTTCCGACGCGCTTCTGTTTAAGGTGCTTCGAAATCGGGCAAGCTTTTCAAACGCTTGCTTGTCCGTTCGTATATCGTAGTTCGGAAGTTCGTCCTCGTGGCTTTTATCGACCGTGAAAAGTCCTTTTCCATCGGTCTTTCGACCGGCCTCGACGCCGA
>JABFSB010000295.1 GCA_013140875.1 Acidobacteriota bacterium | reverse complement strand
TTTATGACATATGCATCGCCGGAAACGGGTTCGGAAGCCGCTCCGGGACAAATTCCCGCGCGGGACCTGATCGATGTTTTTCGAGTAAAGGAACTTGATCGTGAGACCGAGGTTTTCGGCATTGTCGCCGGAAACTCGAGCTATTCTATCTCGCCGTGGATGCACAACGCCGCGTTCAAAACTGCGGGAATGAACCGCGTTTTCATTCCTCTGCAAGTCGCCGATCTGGACGAATTCATTCGCCGAATGGTCAGAAAAGAAACGCGTGAAGTAGAACTCAATTTCAAGGGCTTTTCGGTCACGAATCCCCACAAACAAACTATGCTGCAATATGTCGACGAGATCGACGAAACGGTGGCAAAGATCGGAGCCGTCAATACCGTAAAGATCGAAGACAATAAATTGTTCGGCTACAACACGGACGCGCCGGGATTTATTCTGCCGTTGAAGAAAGCGGTAGGCGATCTCAAAGGCTCCCGCGTTTCGGTTGTTGGGGCGGGCGGTGCCGCACGTGCGTGTGTCTATTCCCTGCTCAACGAAGGAGCGGAAGTTACACTGCTTGCTCGCGATCCGAAGAAAGCATCGGTGCTGGCTGAAGAATTTGGAATCGCGGTGAAAGAAATATCCGACGAACGATTTGACACGGACATCCTGGTAAATACGACGCCGCTTGGCACAAAAGGTGATAATGAGAACGCAACAATCGCCAGGGCCGAGCGGTTGGACGGCCTTAAACTAGTTTACGATCTGGTTTATAATCCGCTCGAAACGCTCCTTATAAAAGAAGCGGCGGCGGTGAGCGTGCCCGCGATCGGCGGACTTAAAATGCTGATAGCCCAGGGCGCTCGACAATTCGAAATTTGGACCGGAGCCGAAGCTCCGGTCACGGAAATGACGGCAGCGGTAAAAAAGAAACTCGACCTATGAAACAGCCCGAAGCACTAAACTGCCCGAACTGTGGCGGCGCCGTTGCCAGCGACAAATCGAAATGCGAATTTTGCGGCTCGCGGCTGAAAACTGTAGGATGCTCGGCTTGTCTGGGAATGATGTTTCTGGGCAGCAAGTTCTGCGGCCATTGCGGAGCGACGGCTTCTCACGCGGAACTTTTGGATAGCTCCGCCGCCGGGGAATGCCCGAGGTGCAAGGTAAAACTTCAGTCATTAAAGATCGGAGAGGTCGGCATCCGCGAATGCGAACGGTGCGGCGGATTCTGGTCGGATGTCCGGACATTCGAAAGCATCTGCTCGAACAAAGAACATCAGGCATCTCTGCTCGGATTTAGCGGCAGCTACGTTCATCCGGACGCGGCACGGCCGACAATCTCTTACGTTCCATGTCCCGACTGCAAACAGTTGATGAACCGCAGCAACTTTGCAAAGTCGTCCGGCGTCATTGTCGATCTCTGCAAGCAGCACGGAGTCTGGTTCGACGCCGGCGAGTTGCCGAAAATAATTGACTTCATCGAAAAAGGCGGCCTCGACCGTGCACGCGAAAAAGAGAAGATCGCCATCCAGGACGAACGCTCGCGGCTGCGTGATGAAGAGCGGCGACTTGCGATGATGGAGCGGCGGTCAGGCAGCGGTGGTCACTTTAAAGATGACGATGGCGAATGGGGAATCGGTAAGGTCATTTCGAGGTTGTTTGATCTGTGAGATCCCTGAATCTGCTAGATAGGTAAGCGTAAAACCGCTCCTTCCCACTCGCTATCGGCGAGACATAAAAGAAGCAGTTCAAGTTCATCAATAGCTTTCTTTAGTGACATCCGTTTCGGTACAACTATCACGCCGCACATCCGTTCGCCGCTTCCGATTCTTGCATAAGCAAATCCAGGGAATGTCTTGGAATCGTGCGTAAACACAATCCGGCCTTCATTGGCAGCAAACTCCAGTACCTTGTCATCCGTAAACCTCTTGATTCCGAGGTGTTCGGTATGAACCAAATCCAAGTCGGGAAGCCGATCGAGAAGGCCGCGAACTATGTTTTGATCAAAATTCTGATCGAGGAGAATTCGAATCATCGGCCGTTTCCGCAATGGTAAAGACTATTTACGAATTTTTTGAAAAGCAGATATTTTTTTTCGGATTGCGCTTCGTTTCGTTTGTTGTTGGGGGTCAGCTTCGATGTTCCGCCACAATTTTTCCGCTTCCTTCTCCGATTTTCTTAAATAGGATTCAACTTTGTTCTTGTTTCGGAGATAGTAAGCTATGATCGAGTAGAGATCGGCCACAGAATAAGCGTCGGACGGGAAAGAATCGTAGATTTCCTCTGGACAATCTCCACGTTTATAGGCATTGACGATCATGTCGAGAAGAAGCCTCGAGCGTTTTACTCGGATAGTGCCATCCTTCCACAGAGTCAACGGCACGGTCTGAATACCTTCGATCGTCATAGCGAAAATATTTTATCATAAATCCGACGCGATCTTTTAGGCTTTTTCCCGATCGCATGTGGTTTGCTATTCTGGTCTTTGAACCGATGAACGACCGATACAGCCGCCAAATTCTTTTCTCGCCGATCGGGAAAGTCGGACAGGAGAAATTGTTGAACTCTCGGGTCCTGCTCGTCGGCTGTGGTGCGCTTGGGGCATCGCATGCTGAGATGCTGGCGAGGGCGGGCGTCGGCAAACTTCGGATCGTGGATCGTGATTTTGTCGAATTTACAAATCTGCAGCGGCAGACGTTGTTTAAGGAATCGGACGCGGCGGAGCGGCTGCCGAAAGCGGTGGCGGCGAGAGCGAGGATTGCCGAGATCAATTCGCAAATCGATGTCGAAGCGGTTGTGGCCGACGTAAATAATTCGAACATCGAATCCCTCATCGAAGGCTGCGATCTCGTCCTCGACGGAACAGACAATTTTCAGGTGCGATATCTTATCAACGACGCGTGCGTAAAGCACAAAAAGCCGTGGATATACGGCGCGGCCGTTTCGAGCTACGGCACGACGATGACCATTTTGCCGGGGCGGACGCCGTGCCTTCGCTGTATTTTCGAAGAAATGCCGGACGCGGGAAGTGCTCCGACCTGCGACACGGCGGGCGTGATTATGCCGATAATTTCAAGCATATCCGCAATACAGGTTGCAGAGGCGTTGAAATTGTTGGTAAGCGATACCGATTCTCTGCATCGTTCGCTGATACAGATCGATGTCTGGCAAAACGATTGGCGAAAAGTAAAACTCGGCGGGCCCGACCCGGACTGTAAAACGTGCGGCAAACGCAATTTCGAATTCCTGGACGCCGATGCGCAGGAATTCTCTGCCGTCCTCTGCGGCCGCAATGCGGTACAGATCGCTCCGCCACGGCCAACCACCATCGACCTTGAGAACTTTGCGGCAAAATTGTCGAATATTCCCGACATCAAATGGAATAAATATCTTGTGCGCTTTACCGTCAACGAAAATGAAGTAACGGTGTTCCGCGACGGGCGCGCGATAATAAAAGGTACGGATAATGTCACGGCGGCGAGGTCTCTGTATTCGCGTTACATCGGCGCATAACTTGCGATTGCGGGGGCAAGCCCGCCTTCCTGACCTGCAAATTCGCAGGTGTTGAAATTTCGAATCTAACCTGTCGGTTTGTTCACCTTGGGCGGAACCTCACAACTCAAACCGGGTGACAGGTTGGGAAGGGCGGCTTGCCCCGCTCCTTCTGAGTAGATAGTAATACTATGAGTATCAAGCCAAGAGTTGTGATAATCGGCGGCGGATTTGGCGGCCTGTGGGCGGCTAAGGCATTGGCGAACAAGCCGGTCGAGGTCACGCTGATAGACCGCAAGAACCATCACGTTTTTCAGCCTCTTCTATATCAGGTAGCGACCGCAGTGCTTAGTCCGGGCGAGATCGCCACGCCGATCCGCCGGATCATTCATCATGCAAAGAATACTGAAGTGATCTTAGGCGAGGTTACGGGTTTCGATACTGAAAACAAAAAGGTAATACTTGACGACGGCACCGAGGTCGCGTTCGATTATCTGATCGTCGCCGCTGGTGCGCGGCACGCGTATTTTGGTCACGATGATTGGGAAACGTCGGCTCCCGGTCTGAAAACGATCGAGGACGCGGTCGAGATCAGGCGGCGCGTCTTGCTGGCATTTGAACTCGCCGAGCGCGACGCTTATCTCAAAGGCACGCGTAGATCGTTAAATTTTGTGATTGTGGGCGGCGGGCCGACAGGCGTTGAACTAGCGGGAGCTATTGCGGGTATTGCCCGTCAAGCTCTGGCGAAAGATTTCATGGCGATCGACACGCGGGATGCGCATGTCGTCCTGTTCGAAGGCTCGGACCGCGTGCTCGGCACTTTTGCCAGGGACCTTTCCGAAAGCGCAAAAAGTCAGCTTGAAGACCTCGGCGTCGAGGTGCGGCTGAATAGTTTTGTTACGGACATCGCACCGGGCAAGGTAAAGGTGGGCGAGGACTGGATCGGCTGTGACGTGGTGTTGTGGGCAACCGGAGTTGCAGCATCCCCGATCGGCAAAAAGCTCGGCGTCGCAACGGACAAAGCGGGCCGCGTGTTTGTCGAACCCGACCTTACCATTCCCGGCCACAAGAATATTTTCGTGATCGGCGATATGGCTTCGCTAAAACAGGAAAACGGCGAACCCGTTCCCGGCGTCAGCCCCGCCGCAATGCAGATGGGAGCCGCGACCGCGGATAACATTCTGGCCGACCTCAAAGCGAAAGACCGAAAGAATTTTCGCTACGTCGATAAAGGCACGATGGCAACCATCGGCCGCAGTAAGGCCATCGCCGATGTCCAGGGATTTCATTTCAAGGGCTTTATCGCCTGGATGATGTGGCTGTTTCTGCACGTATTTTTCTTGATAGGTTTCCGCAACCGAATTATCGTGCTGCTCGAATGGTTCTGGGCCTATCTCACGCGCGAACGTAGCGCCCGTTTGATTACGGGCGATGCCAATGAACTAAAGAACGCACTCGCGTTTCTGGAAGGCGAAGATGCGGTTGTTGCGGAAATGCAGAAACGCGAGGAAGCAAAGCAGGTCGCACGTTAGTAACAAATATAAGGCAAAAAGCAAAGACACCTGAACACCCTCTCAGGTGTCTTTTTCACTTGCAATAGCATATATTTAGAGCAGTTTAGATAGGCCCTCTTTTTTTGTTACACGCATGAAGAATTCTTTCCTTTGCCTTCTGTTTATTCTGTTTTTGTTTTTTTCAGCTTCATCCGCTGAGCCGCAAATTTGGACGGTGAGTTCACGCGCCGATATTCTCAAAGGCGACGCCCGAAATGTTTCGATCGATGCCAACGGTGCTGTCACGCTTGCACCAAAACTTACCGAGGTTTACAAAACCGAGCAGCCGTATATTTGGTCGAGCGCGATCGATGCGTCGGGCAACGTTTATCTCGGCACGGGTGGTGATGGAAAAGTATTTAAGGTCACGCCCGCCGGATCAGGCTCGCTTTTCACCGATCTTGCCGAACTAAATGTAACCGCGTTGGCTATTGGGCAAAACGGCGAAATATTTGCGGCCACGTCGCCGGACGGAAAGGTTTATAAAATAGACTCGGGCGGAAAATCTTCGGTCTATTTCGACGCAAAGGAAAAGTATATCTGGTCACTGGCCGTCATGAGCGACGGCGGTCTTGCTGTCGGAACGGGCGAAAGCGGCAAGATCTATCGTGTGCGGTCGGCAAACGCGACGCCGGAATCTTCGCTTCTATTCGATACAAGCGATTCACATATCATCACCCTAGCGGCGGACAAGACCGGCAACCTCTACGCCGGAACCGATTCGAACGGCCTGGTTTTAAGATTCGGCCCCGACGGAAAGCCGTTCGCTTTGCTTGATTCGCCGCTGCGTGAGATACACGAAGTTAAAATCGGCCCCGATGGATCGGTCTACGTTCTTGCCCTTGGCGAATCGGCATCGGCCGCAACGCCTGCTCCTAGCCCGACGCCGTCCGGCGAATCACGCTCCGTTTCAGTTTCGCGTCCCGGCGGCGCGCCCGAGCCGCCGCAAAAGAGCCGCTATGATCTGACGGGCGCAAAATCCGCCGTTTACCGCATTTTGCCCGATGGCGGTTCGGACATCCTCTGGTCGTCGCCAACCGTCACGGGCTTTTCGATCCATGCCCACCAGACCGGACGCGGAGTTTTGCTCGGGACCTCCGACAAAGGCCGCATTCTAAATATTTCAAACGAAGGGCGCGAATCGCTTATTTTGCAAACTGACGCGAGCCAGGTTTCGACAATCGAAAGTCAGGGATCTAACCTTTACGCAACGTCCAGCAATCAGGGTCGGCTTTTTAAGATCGGACCGGACACGGTCGCCGAAGGTTCGTTCGAATCCGCCGTGCTCGACGCAAAGGCCGTTGCTTCTTGGGGCAGGATCTGGTGGCGGGCATCGGGGGGCGTTCAGGTCCAAACACGCAGCGGCAACACCGAAAAAGCCGACGAGACATGGAGCCCGTGGGCAAATGTTACTGGCACGAACAGCGGGCAGGTCGCGAGCCCGCGAGCAAGGTATTTTCAATGGCGCGCGGTGTTCAAGAGCTCGACATCGTCCGCCTTGTTAAATGAAGTAAGCACTTCGTACCTGCCTCGTAACATCGCGCCGGAAGTGCTTTCGATCCAGATTCTACCGACGAATCTCGGCCTGCTGACAAATCCGCCGCCGCAGCTCGACCCGAACATCGAACTGTCGGGCCTTGACCCGCAGGCGTTTGGCATTGTCGTGCAGCCAGTTCCGCCGCGCCGGGCGTTTCAAAGGGCGGCACGTGCGTTCCAGTGGACCGCCGAAGACCGCAACGGCGACAAGCTGATTTACGACGTGTACTATCGCGAGATCGGAGAAACCGATTACAAGCTGCTGCGTGAGAATATCTCGGAAAATTTTGTAACGCTGGACGGACAGTCGCTGGCTGACGGCCGGTATGTTGTAAGGGTCGTCGCAAAAGACTCACCGGAAAATCCTTCGGGGCAAATGCTGACCGGCGAACGTGTGAGCGAACCGTTCGACATCGATAATTCACAACCGATTGTCACGGCCGGAGTTCCACAGGTGAATGGCAACCTTGCCCGCGTCGTTTTTTCCGCCAACGATAAAGCCAGCTACCTCGCCCGCGCCGAATACAGCGTAAACGGCGGGCCGTGGATGGCGGTTTTTGCCGAAGACGGCATATCCGATTCAGCGGACGAACGCTATCCGGTTGAGCTTCCCGTGAAAACTTCCGGCGAATACGTGATCACCTTAAAGGTTTTCGACGCCAGCGGGAATGCCGGAAATGCAAGGGCGGTCGTCAAACGGTGACCGAATGACTTTATGCCGATAAATAAAGAGAGTGTTGCCGTCGTCACGGGCGCCGCATCCGGTATTGGTCGTGCGCTGGCTCTGCGTTTTGCTCGCGAAGGTGTGGCGGGGATTGCGATCTCGGACGTGAACGAAGCCGGCCTAAACGAAACCGCCGAAATGGTCCGCGATGCGGGCGAAACAGTTTCGACTAATGTCGTCGACGTTTCGAAGCTCGATCAGGTACAGGCATTTGCCGACGATGTCATCGAAAAGCACGGTCGCGTCACGCACTTGGTGAACAACGCCGGGGTCGGAGTGATCGGCCGTTTTGATCAGATCTCGATCGAAGATTTCGAATGGCTGATGGGAATAAATTTTTGGGGCGTCGTTTATGGCTGCAAAATTTTTCTGCCGTACCTGTTGAAAGAAAAAGATGCACACATCGTAAACATTTCAAGCGTTTTTGGCCTGATCGCGCCGGAAGAACAATCCGCTTACTGCGCTTCGAAGTTTGCCGTCCGCGGATTTACCGAAAGTTTAAGACACGAGATGGCGGAAACTAACGTCTCGGTAACAAGCGTCCATCCGGGCGGAGTAAAAACAAATATCGTCCGAAATTCGCGAATAGGTGCGGACACCCCTGCCGAATGGAAAGACCAGGGCACAAAACTCTTCGACAAGATCGCAAAAACAACCCCTGAAGCCGCCGCCGAAGACATAGTCAATGCAATCAACACAAAAAATCCCCGCCTCCTTATCGGCCGGGACGCCCGCGCTATTAGTCATTTATCGCGGCTTTTTCCAAAAAGCTATCTTCGAATTATTGAACGCCTGAATGGGCACAAAATGAGCTTGCGGAAAAAGTAGCTCTATATTGTCCTTACTTGCTCTAGATTAACAACATCTATCTTATTGTTTCCCAGAAAACCGTAAAGAGGCCCGTCGTCCGTGAAAACTAAATATTGATTTTTCGAGGTTTCGTAAATAGCCGAATCGGTGAGACCGAAGCGTAAAAAAGCCGTGCCTTTCGATAAGACTTCGCAACCATGAAGGATCTCATTGGCCGCTGTCAGATAACCAGCTAGAACCATGCGAGCTTCTAGATTCTTCCCGAGTAAGTTGCTAACTTCGGTCAAAACATGAGGCGTTGTGATCCTGTACTTAAAGAAATCGATGAACTTGGACGCTAGCTCGAAATCTTCTTCGGTGTACTCCGAGGTTCGGGGATGATTGCGGACCAGCTTAATATCGAACGAACCGACCACGTAAAGCAAAGCAATATTTGCGTCAATCAGTATGCCCTTGCTCCTATACTTGTGCACTAATGCCAGTAAGTGCTCGTTCATACAGCTTCGCGTCGCTCAGGTGACCAATCGGACATTCCGAGCACTTGTTGCTTCTTCCAATCAATCGTAATTCGTTTGTAGATGCGACGCTCAAGGATTCCAAGCGTCCGCTGCAGTTCGTTGGGCTCACTAATTTTTCTTAGAAAGCTAACCGCCACAACCCAGTGATCACCATCGAACTTTACCTCTTCGACGTCGAAATGAGTCATTTCGCCGTTAAGTTCGACTAAGAATTTCCTGGCAAACTCCGAAAGAGTCCGCACCTTATCCGCGTCTCGCTTTACAATTTTATCAATGTCGATCATATGATTATTTCTTCGGCAGCGTCATCGTCTCGCCCTCAGAATTCATTTCAAGGTGTTTTGTCGTGCCGTCCGTAACGCTTGGCGGGACGAGATCGCCGGTTTTGTAGCGCGAATTGTCGGTCGAGACGTAATCCGTGCGGGTTGGGGGCAATCCCATGTTGCCGCGAGGTTGATCGAGCCGTGGTGAAAACTGAGAAGTTCCCGCAACCTGCGATTTCTCCATCTTGCCGTGCTTCATGTAGTCGGAAATTCCTTTAGCAAGCAAACTGAAAGCCGGGAACAACATCGCCCACCACCACGAATGGCCACCCGCCACATTCGTCGTAAGGAGCGCAATTGCGACGATCAGGAAACCCAAGCCAGAGACCATGTTCCTGATCGCGGAGGCATACACCTCATTCGGGTCGTTCCGGCGCCTTGCCTTATTTTGTATTTCGGCCATCGCCGGGCTGGTCAGATGGGCTGGCAGATCACCGCTCAACACCGCCGAGACATTGCCCAGATCGACACCGCAGCTTCGGCAAAATTTGCCTGTTTCAGGATTTTGGGTTCCGCATTTTGGACAAAACATAAGTGTAAAAGTTTGCGAGTTTCTAGTTCCGCGTTTCAAGTCGTAAAAACTTTTCCGATTAGGTATTCGGTAGGAAACTCGAAACCTGTAACCCGGAGCTATTCTTTTCTCTGCCGTCTTGCTTCGAACAATACTACGCCAGCCGCGACTGAAACGTTCAGCGAATCTATTTTTCCATACATGGGAATTTTTACCAACATATCGCAGTTCTCGGCCACAAGCCTATGCAGCCCGCTTCCCTCGGAGCCGAGTACCAATGCCGACGGCTGTTTCCAGTCCCAATCAGCGTAACTGGTCGGCGCATCGCCACTCGTCCCGACTACCCAGATATTTCGCTCCTTCAACTCTTCGATCAATCGATTAAGATTCTGCACCTTAGAAACTTTAACGTGCTCGGCGGCACCGGCGGACGATTTTGCGACTGTTTCTGTCAATCCCACCGCGCGCCGTTCCGGAATGATCACGCCGTCCGCTCCGGCACATTCGGCGGTCCGCAGCACGGCGCCGAGATTTCTCGGGTCCTCGACGCCATCGAGAATAATTAGCAAAGGTTGGTCGCCCAGACCGGCGATCATTTCGTCTATCGGCAGATAATCGGCGGATGCGGCGATCGCGGCAACGCCTTGATGATTTACGTCGGCACCGGTAAGCCGTGTCAGGTTTTCGCGTGAAATCCGGTCGATCAGGACGTTATTCTGACGCGCAAGATCGAATATTTCGTTGAGACGCTGCTCCCGTGCTCCTTCGGCGATCATGATCTTATCGACCCGCCGGGCATTCGCACGAAGAGCCTCGATCACCGGCAAAACGCCATAGATCAGACCGTTTCGATGATCGGAACGAGCCGGCGGCGCCTCGCGTTCGCGGTTTGGACGCGCGTTCGGCTTTGCGTCACGCTCGTCCCTGCCGCGAAAATTCTCCTGGCGTTTTCTCATAACAATACTCTCTGAAGCCGCGAGTATTTTGAAAACTGTTCGAGGTTGCTCGTACTGACGACGCTGGAAAAACCCGATTTCCAAATACCGATCCGGTTCAAGCCTTCAAAATCCTTTCGCCGGTCAACCTCCCAAACCGCGGACAACGCTCCTGCAACCTGCCCGTACTCATCGACGAATTTTGCGGCCGAAGCGAAAGTCCTGATCTTTCCGAGCAACCGGGTCATATTGTCACCGGCAAGCAAGGCCTTTTCGCTGCCCAACCCTGAAAAATCAAACCCTTTAGCCATTATCCTCCATCCTTGTTCGTCAGCCGATCCATAGAGGTCGACGACCAGATCGTCGGTGCTGGTGGCTGTTTCAAGGATCGCT
>JABFSB010000308.1 GCA_013140875.1 Acidobacteriota bacterium | reverse complement strand
CCGAGACTGTAAACCGGGTAGTTTTTTTAAGTTCGTCGACCAAGTTCGAGGTCTTTTCTTTCAAGGCCGTGAATGCCTCCTCGAGCGTGCCGGGTTCTTTTTCTCTGGTCGCGATCACGCCGTTGGCGTCCGGCTGCTCGCTTTCATCGTCGTCGCCGCCACCCAGTCCTTTGCGAATCTTTGTTACCAGTTTCTCCAGGGACTCAAGCTTGGAACGATCCGCCGTCGAAAGGCCGTTGCTTTTTTCAAATGCATGTTCAAGCTGATCGGTCAGCTCGATCACCTCGTCGCCGCGTTTTAATAGCTCTTCGTGATCCTTTTTGGCTTTTTCAGCCCGCTGCTTGGCAAGATATTCTTTTACGGTCTTTGGCTGGTCGTCATTTCGCTGACGCTGTCCCGGAATCAGCGGCTCGTCGTTGCTGCTCGACTGGGAAAAGGCCGCAGACACGGCAAATAGCAGCACAAAGAGGGCAAGCCAGGCACCTGACCGGAACCGAGTCGCTAGGTTGAGACGATAGGCGTTCATTTCCTCAATCGTTAGGTTTCGGATCGTCGGGTGAGATGCCGGTCACGGCCTCGACGAGCTTTACCAAAAATTCCTCTTCCGCCAGGCCGGAGCTTCTCACAGTGGTCCATTCCGATGTAAGCCCCGTGCCGGCCAGGCCTTCCATCTTTGCGTTAACTGAAACATTATTCTGTATACCGTCGATCGATTGTATCTCGATCGTCAACGACATACGCGCACGCGACCAGGCATCGTCGCCAAAGTCTATGACGCCATAACGCTTAAGTTCGTTTTGCGCGATGACCGGGCCGCGGGCGAAGAGCACCGGCTGGGTCACGATAATTCCGTCGCCGAGACGTGATGAAGCCTCGTCGATCTGCATCTTGCGGTCGCGAAGCACGCCGGAGATCGTCTCGACCAAAGCATCGCGACGCGAATTCAGCTTATACGGATTCGGCAATCGGTCACGCACCTGCGTCTTGCCTTTGCCCCAATCGAACGATCGGGTCGCGTCGGTGCTGCGCGACGTCTCTTTATTGACGTTGTCCTTGATCGTTTTCGTCTGCGTGTCGATACCCTTTTGCTGTGCAAACGAAACAGCCGCAAGCGATGCGAGCAACAGGGATGACGACAGTAAACGTTTCATATATACCTTTCTTGTGACCGAACCGATCTTTCAGCCAAACTAAACTATAACGCAGATGAGATGATCTTGGAAGATTTGATGTATCCGGCCGTCCAAAAGGTTGTAAATTCGTCAGTTGGGACGATTTTTCCGAGTTTGCTTTTCCCAGAGCAAGAGGTGTTTGAGAAAGGCGTGGTGGGCGGCGAACGAGGCAATCGAAAAACCGGGAAGTCCATCCATAAATCCGAGTTTCAAAAAATAGGCTCTGAAAAATGCCGCAGGGCCGGCAATTGCGATTTTAAACGATGATGTCCTTTTGCCGTTTTCGAACATCTGTTCAGCGGCAAGCGGAGCGTATCGTTCGCCGATCATCCGATGATGGTGGGACGCGTTATTCACGCTGAAATGGTGAATGTCATTTTCAAGCTGGCTGAGACGGGTCCCACTTTTCATCTCCACCGATTCATGGATATGGACCTTTTTCCAGCGCCCTTTCGTGCGGTTAAAGAAACGAAGCTGCCGGTCGGGATACCAGCCGGAGTGCCGAATCGCACGGCCCATATAGAAACTGAGACGCGGAATGCGGAATCCATCGGCTTGCTCCAGATCCAGCCTCAAGATCTCGTCCTTCAGCTCCGGCGAGACGCGTTCGTCAGCGTCGAGGCTGAAGATCCAGTCATTCGCGGCCTGATCGACCGCAAACTGTTTTTGGTCCGAAAAGCCGGTCCATTTTCTTATTAAGACTCTGGCCCCGAGGCCTTCGGCGATGTCCCGCGTGCGGTCGGTGCTTTCCGAATCGACCACGACCACTTCATCAGCCCATGAGACGCTTTCTACCGCCTTGGCGATATTCTCCTCTTCATTAAAGGCGATGATGACGGCCGAGATCTTCACGCCGTCGATTGTGGCAAGAGTCGGGACGAAACGCAAAGCTGCGGATTCTCTTTAAATTAATCTGCGTAAAACTCTGCGCCCTCTGAAATTCTAACGCAGAGTGGGCAGAGAATTACGCGAAGGACGCTGAGAGTTCTGAAAAAGCCCTTGCTTACACGCGGGCTTCTTCAAGGGCTGCTACTTATCGTTGGCCGGCGAATCCACGGTAATGTTGTTAGATTCGAAGGTCGTGGACGTCGCTTTCTGCAAATCGGCCAGGGCTTTGTTGTAGTCTGTTTCAGCCCGGATCTCGGCGTTGCGGGCGGCGGTCAGTGTGTTCTCACGTTGGAAAAGAAGAAATGTTGTCGAACGGCCCGCGTCGAAAAGCTGCTTCTCGCCGTCAAGCTGTTTCTCGGCATTTTCACGTGCACGGCGGGCCGTCAGCACACGCTGACGAGTCGTCTCAAGCGCCTGCACCGCATTACGCACCTCGGCAATCACGATCTGTTCCTGGACACGGGTCTGGCTGTCTATCTGGTTTCGGGTAATCTCGGCCCCGGCAAGATTAGCCTTCGCCGTGCGGTTTCGGAACGGGAACGAGATGGTCACGCCGACAGAAATGTTCGGAGCGTCGGTGCGAAAAGTATTCGCCAATGAACGATTGAATCCGCCCGCGAGAAACGATGCCGTACCGGGAATAGTCACGTTTGGCAGCGGATCGACCGTGTGAAAACGCCTGACCTGCTGCAGCAAGTAGGCCGCCGCGTTCGTGCTCGGGTCACCCGATATCAACGGAACAACGGTGTCATCGGTTACGGCTCCACCGCGCGCCAGGCCGTCGAGCGACAAAGTCGTGTTGAGGTCGATCTGCGGTTTCGTCTGATTCTTAAAGTACGCAATATCGACCTCGTTGATATCGCGCGCCAGCTTTAGACGGCGAAGCTCAAAACGATTGTCCATCGCATCCTTCACGGCACTGTCCATGCTTACGGAGGTCAGGGTGAAGGCCGGCCGGTCGGTCGGCACAAAGGTCATCGACCACTCGGCGGCGGTCGCGTCCTTTATCAAAAGCTGTTTGAGCGTGTTTTCAGTGATCGAAACCTGCTGGGTCGCCAGCAAAAGGTCGCCTTCGCGGTTTGCAAGCTCGGTCTCGACCTCGGCACGCGCCAGTGGCGCCGCCGCACCGGCCGTGATCCTTGCCTCGACATTTCGCAAGTTCTCCTTTGCGAGATCTACATTCGCGACGCGGTTCTGCTGATCGCGAAGCGAAAACACCAGGTCCCAATACGTCCGCTGGACCTGAGAGATCGTGTCGATCGTCTGACGGCGGAAATCGGCGTCGGTCTGCTGCAGAATACGGCGTGCGATCCTGATATTCCGCCGGGTGGTGTCGATACCGAAATTCCTGAACAAC
>JABFSB010000062.1 GCA_013140875.1 Acidobacteriota bacterium | reverse complement strand
TAAATATCCGGTACGAGACGCGTACTTTGCATACGCCTCGCGAGGCTGCATTCGGAAGTGCAGCTTTTGTGGGGTACCAAAGCTCGAAGGTGATCAGATCGAACAACCACGACGAACTTCTCCAGATCGCCCGCTCGCTCGAAGGTCAATTGACCGCATCGGTCCACGGCACTGAAGAAGACCTTACCGAGTACGCCGATCTTGTCGACATTCTCGAGACAAAGGTCGGCCGTCTCATCTTTAACGGCTTCTCGACCGGCGTCGAGGTCTGCCCGTCGATGGTCCACGGCGGCCCGTATCCGGCAACCTCCGACGGCCGCTCGACCGCCGTCGGCACCCGTGCGATCACCCGTTTTGCCCGCTTGGTCTGTTATCAGAATTTTCCGCCGAGTGCTTTGCCGGCAGAATTGAAAGATGAAAATCCGCTAAACATTTTGCGAATGGTTAATGGTGAGATTGGAAAAGAATAGTGCGTCGCTCTCACTATTCCTTATTCGTTTTTCGTTATTCGCTATTCCGAAAAAACCGTTCTATCCGAAGTAACGAATAACGAAAAACGAATAGTGAAAACCGGAAAACAAGGCTTACTTTGCAAACACTTGGGTAAAGTCATTGAACCCTTTAAATTCAAGAGCGTTGCCGCTTGGATCCAAAAAGAACATCGTCGCCTGTTCGCCGACCTCGCCCGCAAAGCGTATCTTTGGCTCGATGATGAACTCGACTCCTTTTGATTTCAATTTGACCGCCAATTCCTTCCACGCGTCCATCTCCAGCACGATCCCAAAATGCGGCACCGGCACGTCGTCCGCATCGACATGATTCGCCGCCCGCACGCCTGCTCCGTTCTCGGCAAGATGCGTCACGATCTGATGCCCGTACAAATTAAAATCGATCCACCGCTCAGAACGGCGGCCCTCTTCGCATTCAAGGACACCGCCATAAAACTCGCGTGCCGCGTCGAGATCGTTAACCGGAAAAGCAAGGTGAAATAGGTTTTTCATATGAGAATCGTCCACAGATGAACACAGATAAACACGGATAAGACCTATATTTATAGAGCGACCCGCCTTACTTCAATGCGGGCTGAGCCAAAGTTGATTATAAGGCCCAGGCGGAGCCCAGTGGCTTTTAGATAGTTGATTTGTGCTTTGTGAGCTTCATCAAGCGCTCTTACGGCTTTTACCTCGATAATAATGCAGTTGTTGACCACGATATCCGCGTCATAATATCCGACCAAAATACCATCATAAAATACTTCTACCCGCCTTTGCTGCTCAACAGTAAATCCCGACTTACGCAGCTCGTGAGCAAGTGCATTCTCATAAACTTTCTCCAGAAATCCACAGCCCAGCGAGTTGCTAACCTTATAAGCGCAACCAATAATTTTTTCAGTTAGTTCCGACGACGGCATCGCGCGGTCTTCCTCGTTGAAGTGCCGCGAATATCTCTGATTTCTTTTCTTCCATCTGTGTTTATCCGTGTCCATCTGTGGACAAATTTTCTTTGCTTATCTGCCGGATCGCGCCCAAATGATATGCCGAGTGGGCGATCAGGCCCATTGCCATGCCGACTTTTATTTCGGTCCAATCGCGGTCTTCGGCGAGGCAGCGGAGCGTATTTTCATACGATCTTTTCACGCTCGCGCGCAATGCGTCCCATTCGGCGTCGTTGACGGTTTCGATCAGCCAACTGTCTTCCCAGTTGACTGCCTCGGTCCGGCCGTTGATGAATTCGCACAGCCGGTCGAGATAAAATTTCGCGTGTTCGGTTTGGGCGGCGGCGGTCGTGCCGTGAAAATTTTTCGACGCCACATCGGCCGATATGCCGGACAGCGTGTTAAAGATGCCGACGCCGCGGTCGAGATAGGCGCTCGGCTGGCCTTCGGGCGAGCCTTCGAAAGTTTCGCGCAGCAAGTATGCGGCGGATTCCACAAACAACTTGCTCGAGATGATGTTTTGTTCGTTCTTTGCCGGTGCAGTTTCCATTTGTGATAACCTCTTGCTCGTGGACGAGCATGTCGAAAAATTCATCGCCGAGGCCGAAAAAGGCCTCGCTGACGATACATTCGTAAAACTGATCTTGAGCAATTATAAGGGCACCGACCGCTCTCTGCAAAAGATCTCGGTCCGCATTATCGAGACAAAAAAAGGCAAGCACCTGATGTTTCAATCCCGGTTCGATACGCGCGATACCGTAAAGAACTTCTCGATTGCCGAAGCCGCAAACGAACTCCGCCGCCGTCTATCTTCGGGTTTCCGAAATGCTCATCTGTTTACTACCGGCGGTGATTTTCAACTCGATATCGGCAAACGAAACTCGCGCCTGACCACCGGAAAACCAACAACCAAAGCGCGGCCTGCCACGACCCACGATCGGGCAAAGAGATCTTTCGTCGATCCAAACGCGTTCTATCTCAAAGCCCTCGGCATCGCGACCGATAAAGGCGAAATAAAACCCAGCCAGCGGGACAAATGGCGGCAGATCAACAAATTCATCGAAATCCTCGCCGGCCTGATCGAACAATCTGAACTTAAAGACAAAAAAGCCCTAAAGATCGTCGACATGGGCTCCGGCAAAGGCTATCTCACCTTCGCCGCCTTTGATTATTTGCAGAAGCCCGCGCGTGAGCAAGGGCGTAATATGAACGTTGAAAGCGAGCAACAACCCGTCCGCCCTCGCATTCAAATGACCGGCGTCGAACAGCGTCCCGAACTCATCGCCCTCTGCAACGACATTGCGAAAGCCGGAAATTTCGACGGCCTCAAATTCGTCCACGGCACGATTGCCGATTTCGATCCGGGCGAGATCGACATTCTCATCGCACTTCACGCCTGCGACACCGCGACCGACGACGCTCTCTACAAAGGCATCGTCGCAAACGCCTCGATCATCATCGCCGCCCCGTGCTGTCACAAAGAGATCAGAAAACAGATCAAGCCGCCGGAAATGCTAGCCGGCATCCTAAAACACGGCATCATGCTCGAACGCACCGCCGAAACAATAACCGACGGCCTCCGCTCGCTTCTGCTCGAACGCGAAGGCTACAAAACAAAACTCTTCGAATTCATCGCGACCGAACACACGCCGAAGAACAATATGCTGGTTGCAACGCTACAAACAAGACATTCAAACGTTGATAAGATAGATATGCAGATTGCAGAGGTCAAAAACATATTCGGAATTGCAAGACAGTATTTGGAAGAACTACTCAAATCGTGACAATAAATTGATGGAGGACAAGTGTGTGCCGCGCGCGACGCCTAACACCCGAAAATGGCCAAATGGACGATACTGGAAACCACTTGCCAAAACTAATTGTTTGTTTCGATTCACAAAAATGTGCTCCTCACAACTAATATGAGTGCAAAGATAGTCACGTTTATTGGCGTATGTTTTCTTGCAGGATTTTGCTTTCCTGCAATATAT
>JABFSB010000155.1 GCA_013140875.1 Acidobacteriota bacterium | reverse complement strand
GAAAAATAATGGACCTCGCCTTTTGAAGAATTCGACGACCGCCTGCTTGATTAAGAACCTTCCAGAATTTAGAGTAAATAATTTGGATTCGACCGGTTGTTTTCGGAGTAACGAATAAGTGATAGCGAAAGGGCGAATAGTCTTTGTCTCGAATCCGAACGTGATTTTATGAAGATCGGAATTGTGGGGTTGGGAATTGTCGGGGGTGCCGTCAAGTACGGGTTTGAAAAACTCGGTCACAAGGTCGTTGGGCACGACACGAAAGACGATACGCGTCTTGAAGACGTTCTCGACTGCGAGATCGTTTATCTATGCCTGCCGACCCCGCAGGCCGACGACGGGCATTGCGATATTTCGATTATCGAGAGCGTCGCGGAAGAGCTGATCGAAGGTCATTCGTTCGGCGGTATCGTCGCGATCAAATCGACGGTGACGCCGGGCACGACCATCAGGCTGCAGGAAAAGTTTATGACCGAAAAGGTCTGTCACGTGCCTGAGTTTTTACGTGAGCGAGCCGCGATCATCGACTTTACGGACAATCACGACGTTTGTATTATCGGCACGGAATCGGATGAAGTATTTGAAAAGGTCAAGGAATCGCACGGTTATTATCCGCAAAAGTTTATCAAGCTTTCACCAACCGAGGCCGAAGTTTCGAAGTATTTCAATAATGTCTATAACGCCACGTTAATCACTTTCGCGAACGCATTTTACGAAGTGTGTCACTCGACCGGCGCCGATTACACAAAAATCAAAAACGCGATGGTCCAGCGCGACCACATTTACAATAAATATCTCGACTGCAATGACAACCTGCGGGGCTTTGGCGGAATGTGCCTGCCGAAAGACACGGCGGCGATCTCGGCACTTGTAAAAGACCTTGGGCTGCCGATCGGGCTTTTTCAGGCGGTCGTCGAAGACAACAAAAAATATAAGACCACGGTATTTGAGGGGATGAGAAAGTGAAAGTACTTGTAACCGGATCGGAAGGCTCGTTGATGCAGGAAGTAATTCCGCTTCTGATGCAAAAAGGCCATACGGTCATCGGGATAGATAATTTTGCCCGCTACGGCGAGATAGAACGCGAGCGTGCATACAAATTCATTCGGGGCGATCTGACCGACCCGGAGTTTGTCGACAAGGTCGTCCGCGATGTCGATGCAGTGATGCAGGCCGCGGCGCTTATTTACGGCGTCGGCGGGTTCAACAAATATCCGGCGGACATCCTGTCGAAGGATATTAACCTGCACCAGAACATCATGCACGCGATGCTGAGAAACGGCATCAAAAAGATGGTGTACATCTCGTCGTCGATGGTTTATGAGCGGTGCGTAAAGCAGCCGAGTGCGGAAGCCGATGTTGACGAATCGCTGATCCCTTCGACCGACTACGGCTTGAGCAAGTTGGTCGGCGAGCGCATCACGCGTGCGTTCCATCGGCAGTACGACATCGGCTACACGATCTGGCGGCCGTTCAATATCATCACTCCGCACGAGGTCGGCGAAAGCGATCTGGGTTCGAGCCACGTCTTCGCGGATTACATCAAGAACATCGTCAAAGAGCAACGGAGCGAGATACCGATCATCGGAGATGGAGAGCAGATCCGCTGCTTTACTTGGATCGGCGACGTGGCACGCGGCATCGCTGATTTTTCGTTCGACGAACGCGCCGCAAATGAGACTTTCAACCTCGGCAATCCTGAGCCGATCACGATGAAGGCGCTTGCGGCGATTATCTACGACGGAGCGAAAGCGAAAAACCTGATCGGCGGCAACGGCAACGGGCTTTCGTTCAAAACTGAAAAATCATTTCCCGATGACGTGCGTATTCGTATTCCCGATGTCAGCAAGGCCAGGGAAATACTCGGTTGGGAGCCGACTCTGAAGGTGTCGGAATCGGTTGAACGATGCCTGGATCTGATGAAGTAAAACCGGTCCGCCTAGGCATAGTTTCGCCGGTCCACAACCGCCGCGAGCTTACGCTGCAATGCCTTCGCAGCCTTGCGCGCATCGACCGCACGGGGCTTGACGTCAAGATTTTCATCGTGGATGACGGCTGCACCGACGGCACCGGCAATGCGATTCGCGAAAATTTTCCCGATGTACATGTGGTTGCAGGTACCGGTGACCTTTGGTACACGGCCGGCACCAACCTCGGCGTCGTCGCCGCCCTGAAACACAAGCCCGACTACGTCCTCTGCATCAACGACGATTCGATCTTTGACGAAAAATGCATTCAGCGGCTTATCGATTGCGTCAGGCGAAATGAACGCTCGGTCGTCGGTGGTCTGCTTCTTCTCTGGGACCAGCCGCACCGCGTTTTTCAAGTGGCTCCGATCTGGAAGACATGGAAAGGAGGCTGGCAGCATTGGCAGCAGCAGACGGTTTGGACGGTTCCGCAAAAGCCTTGGGAAGTCGAGCTGATCGTCGGCAATTGCATTCTTTATCCGGCCGAGATTTTTGCCGAGGTCGGTTACCTTAACCCGCAGATCTCGGCCCAATACGGCGATGCGGAATTTACGACCCGGCTTAAAAAACAAGGCTGGCGGCTGCTTATCGAACCGCGGGCCCGCGTCTTTTGCCAGCCGAACTACGAACACGTCAGCCTGACCTCTCGCCCGTTCGCGGAGCAGTTCGATCATCTCTTCAGAAAACGCGCCTCCGGCATGAACGTCGCCCACCAATTTCGGCAGTCGATTTATACCGCACCGAATAAATTGGCGGGTGTCGCGGGATTCATTTCATTCTACGCGAATGTTGTGCGGAGAAAACTCCTGGGTTCGAATGGTCAGCCGCCGGCAGAAGGCAAACTGTCTGACCGTTTCGCCCGGAATGTGGTAAAAGAATGATAATCACTTTGTGCAAAAGGTGCGATCATGAACCAAACCAAGACATCGAAAACTCGTATTTCTCAAAAAGCCGGGTCCTTCACCGAATCGGTAATCCGCGAGATGAGCCGTGAGGCGGCGAAGTATGGTGCCGTGAATCTTGGCCAGGGATTTCCCGATTGGGCGGCACCCGAAGACATAAAACGCAAGGCCCAGGAGGCAATTGCCGCCGATCACAACCAGTACGCGGTGACGTGGGGCGTGAAGGAATTTCGCGACGCGATCGCGAAGAAAACTATGTGGTTTCTTGGGATGGACATCGATCCCGAAACGGAGATCACCGTGACGTGCGGCTCGACCGAGGGAATGATCGCCGCGATGATGGCAACGGTCGATCCGGGCGAAGAGGTCGTCGTTTTCGAACCGTTTTATGAGAACTACGCACCGGACGCGATCCTTTCCGACGCGACGCCGCGTCACGTTCCGCTTTATCGAACGGACAATGGCTTTGTTTTCGACCGCGAAGAGTTAAAGGCCGCCTTCAACGAACGCACAAAGGCGATCATCATCTGCAACCCGAACAATCCGACCGGGAAGGTCTACAGCCGCGACGAGTTGGAATTCATCGCCGACCTCTGCAAACAGTACGATGCATTGTGCTTTACCGACGAGATCTACGAGCACATCACGTACAGCATCGATGAAGACGGCGATCCGTTCGAGCACGTGTGCATGGCCAATATCGAAGGAATGCGCGAACGCACCGTGGTCGTGAATTCGCTTTCGAAAACCTACTCGGTCACCGGCTGGCGTGTGGGATACTGCATCGCACCGCCGGATATTTCAGGAGCTATCCGCAAGGTGCATGATTTCTTGACGGTAGGCGCGGCCAACCCGTTGCAGCACGCGGGCGCATATGCGATGAGCTTGCCGCCAAGCTATTACGAAGAATTGCAAAAGGAATATCAGCGAAAGCGTGACTTCATAGTGCCCGTTTTACGCGACGCGGGTTTTAAGTGCGACACGCCGGAAGGTGCCTATTACGTAATGACGGATATTTCCGAGTTCGGCTTTAAGAACGACATCGAATTCACCAAACACCTGATCCGCGAGATCGGCGTCGCCGTCGTGCCCGGATCATCTTTTTATCACGACCCCACAATGGGTTCGCAAATGGTCAGGTTCTGTTTCTGCAAGAAAGACGAAACGCTCGAGGCGGCGGCGGAAAGGCTTGCCAAGCTGAAATAAACCGCTTGCGCAACCGCCAGCCAGTCGGGGTTAATTCGCCGCATAATCGTATCCAGTCTGTCGAAAGGCAAACGAATACCGGACCGCGAACATCATAAGAAAGCATGATTATTAAGGGTTAGGGTTTTCGTACACTAAATGAGACACATTCAGCGACAGATTCTTCGGCTTGCGGCTGTGACCGTTGCTCTATCGGTTCCAACCTTTTCGCAGCAGATACAACGGACGCCGTTCGACGTTACAAACTATCAGATCGATGCTCAGCTTTCGCCGGCAGAGAATAAATTGACGGCTACGGCAGACGTAAGTTTTGTACCTCTTGAAGATACGCGATCGGTTTCGTTCGAATTGAACGGTTCGCTCAAGGTTGATTCGATAACCCGCCTTGACGCCTCGACAGGCACAGGACCGGCGAAAACCACGACATCAAAGATAAAACCGCCCGTAACGGCCGTGACAGGGGCCACAACTCCGCCGGGCGGCATCACCTTTGTACAGGACCAGGTCGGCGTAACCGATCTCGGCCCAAGCGTCCGCATCGACCTTGGCGACACCGTGACCAAAGGCACGCCGCTTAAGCTGCGGTTCAAGTACAGCGGTGTCCTGAATACGCCGAGCGGCGGGCCGCTTTTGACAAAGAGGCTTGCTTATATCGGCGACGATCAAGGCTATTTGATGTATGCCGCGCGATGGTTTCCGTTTCACGATTACGCGGCCGACCCCGCAAGCTCGGACATATCTATCACGGCTCCGGCGGGTTTGCAGGTCGTCGGTTTTAGCGATACGCCGGTAACTTCCGCGGGCGGCAAGTTCAGGTTTACTCAGGCGAAACCGGGCTTGATCGGCAATATTGCGTATGGCAAATTCGTCAACCGAAATCTCCGCATCGGCGATTACGAAGTTCAGTTTTATACGCGTCCGGGCAACGACAACCTGGTTGCAAGCTATGGTGAGACGCTCGGAAAGGCCCTCGGATTCTACAACCAAAAGTTCGGCTCGCCCGACATGGGCAAAAAGCTGATCGTCGCCCAGATCGACGATGAAAGCCTCGAATTTTATTCTTCGCTCGGAATGCTGTTCATGTCGAACCGCCAGTTCGAACAGGACCGCCCCATAACGACCGAGCGGTTGCAGCGTGAGGCCGCTCTGCAATGGTGGGGACAGACCGTAGGCCTCAAATCGTTTGATGATGCGTGGCTATCGCAAGGCCTGGCCGAATACAGCGCTTTTTCGCTTCGCGAAAGTACGCTGAACCAGCCGCAAGCGGAAGGCCTTCGCCGTGAGCTGCTTGAAAAGTCGCTTACTTTCGAACAGACGGCCTCGCTGCTGCGTGCTCCGGCAAATCTCGACGACCAATCGATCGCGTACCAATACATCATGTACGCAAAAGGAGCCTTTGTTTATAAACTTTTGCGCGACACGCTCGGCGCACAGAAATTCGATAAGCTGCTGCGGACTTTCCTTCAGGAATATCGCGGCAAGAACGCCTCGATCGAAGATTTTGAAAAGCTTACGACCAAAATAGCTGACGAAAATATGCGCTATTTCTTCGCCCGCTGGGTCGAAGGCACCGGAGTACCCGAATTCTCATCGGATTACCTTATTATCCGCACAAAGGGCGGCAAGTTCGTGGCACGCGGAACTATCAAGCAAAACTACGACAATTTGAGGCTGCCGGTCGATATTCAGCTTCGCTCCGAGGGCGAAGGTGGACTGAAGACCGTAACCGTTCAGGTCGACGAAGCGACCGCCGATTTCAATATCGAATCGGAAGGCAAGCCATTGTCGGTGGTTATCGATCCGTCTTACAAGCTTCTCCGCATTTCGCCGGACCTCCGCGTTTCATCGATCGCCCGCCGCGGCATCGAGCAGTTCAAGGAAGGCAATTACGTCGAGGCCCAGGCCCAGTTCGAAGCGGCATTAAAACTAGACCGCTCGAATTCGTGGATCTATTATCACCTAGGCCTTCTGTTCCTGGAGCAAAGGAACTATGACCTTGCGATCGACAATTTCAAGGCAACGTTAAGCGGTGACCTCTCGCCCACCTGGCTGCAGGTCTGGGCGGAAATCAAAATGGGCAATGCCTATGATGCCAAGGGCGACCGCAACCGTGCGTCCTCGGCCTACGGCCGAGCAGAGAAACTCAACGACAACTATGACAACGCCCAGGAAGCCGTAAGAAAGTATCAAGCGACGCCTTACGACCCGCGTGAAGCTAAGGCGACGGCGGTAAAATAGTCGCTTTAAGATTGAAAAAAGGGCGGGCCTCGTCGGGCCCGCCCTTTTTTTGTCGGTTTTCGATGTCGCCTAAAAGTTGAACCGGAAAGCGAACTGGATCTGCCGGTTCGATCCCAAACCAACCGTTCGGCCGACGGTCGAGCGGAGCAGGCCAAAGGTCGCACCGGCCGCACTTTGTGTATACGCCTGTCCCGGTTGTACTACGTTTGACGTGGTGGCCGAATAAGCCGACGTTGCCGTGTTAAAACTCAAATTCGGCAATGCGTTGTTCAGCGTGGTCGACGGATTCGCGAAGTTCGTTTGATTGAACAAGTTGAAAACTTCCGTCCTAAACTCGAAATTCAGCGTTTCGGTAAACCGGAACCGTTTTGCAAGGATCAGATCCACCTGCTTGAACGTCGGGCCCGACAGCTCATTTCGCGGAAAATCGCCAAAGGTTCCGGGTGCGGGCGTAGCAAACGCCGCCGGATTGATAAAGTTCCGGTCGTTATTCAGGTACGGGTCGACACCGGCGATCAGATTAGGCCGGCGAATGTTACGCGAGTTGCCGCCGCCCGAAGTATTTATCACCGCAACAAACCCTGAAGGTAACGCTGGAAATGCAGACCCAAAACTCGGCAGATTCGCAACGAAACCGTTTGCAAACGTTCCGCCGGCACCGTTCGGGCAACCAGTCGAAAGCTGACACTGAACGACAATATCGGGCCTGACGACAAGAATCTCTACCGGAACGCCGCTTCTCGCATTAACGATTCCGCCTATTTCCCAACCTCCGAGCAGAAAATTGCCGGTTTTCCCAAAATTCCACATTTTGCCGGGGCCGATAGGCAATTCGTAAAGAGCACTTATGTTGAAGGTGTGCCGAATGTCGAAATTATTTCGGCCGCGGTCCGCTTCGAAATTCTCCAGTTGCGATGAGGTCCGGGCTTCGTTCGAACCGGCGGTCGTACCTTTGCTCTTGCCGAAGGTGTACTGCATGTTCATTGTCAAACCGGTGCGGAAACTTCTCTGTAATGAGAACTGCAACGCATTATAGGTGTCATCGCCGCCGCTGGTCTTGTAGTCGACCTCGGCAAACGGATTCGAGACCGTTGAGCCGTTGACAATGCTGAACTGGCGGACGGTTGTAACGCCGATGACCTGGCCGCCCGCGTTGGTACGGTTGACCAAGCCCACGCCGGTCGGTATGTTCGAGCCGTTCAGAATGGTCGTCTGACCCGACAGGATGCGGTTCGCAACGCTTCTCAAAAAGAGATTTCTGCCCTGACTGCCGACATACGCGATGGTCGAAGTAAGGTTGTAGGGTAACTGCTGCTGCCACGAAAAAGTGTATTGCAGGATCCGCTCGGGGATCTCGTAGTTACTTGAGTAAGCACGCGGCTGATAGCTTCGGTTTGTCGGGTTGGCGTTAAAATTTGCCACGATTCCCGGAATGTTCGCGGGAAAGGCCAGCAAACTGCCGCTCGTGACAGTCGAGCTGATGCGGTCGCTTTCGATCGGTTGGATCTGATCCTCGGTCTGACCAGGACCGTAGTATAAGCCGACGCCGCCCCTTAAAACGGTCTTTCCTCCGGCAAAGAGTCCCGTACCGTCGGGATTCGGTGACCATGATAGGGCAACACGCGGACCGAAATTCGTCTTGGATGATTTGAACGCGGATTCGTTTGACGGACGCAGAACCCCGTTATCGATATCAAAAAGTACCTGTGCATTATTTGCTTCGCGTAGCGGCGCAAAATACTCGTATCGCAGGCCATAGCTTAAGGTGAGATTCGGACGAATTTTCCACTCGTCCTGTCCGTAGCCGATGTAATATTCCTGTTTAGCAAGCCTTTGGCCAGTGAACCCGTTATTAAAAGGGCTTGGTGCACTGACATCGCCGAGATACTGTACCGAAGCGGGCGTATTGGCAAGAAATGCCGCCAAGTTCGAGAAAGTATACGTCGTTCCGCCAAGACGGTCGGTGTAAAGCCTTATCAATCTCAATTCGCCGCCGAACTTGAAATTGTGATTTCCGCTGATCCAATTTAAGCTGTCGATAAACCCAAGCGAATAAGGAGTATATGGCTGGCCGCGTCCGTTGGTCGCGCTGTTTGCCCGGACCAAACCGCCCGGAATCGAGATACCTGACGACGTTCCCTGGCCGGCGATACCGGTGTTGGCAACGCTGCCCGAAATGTTCAGGATCAACGTCGAAAAATCAAGGCCGTTGACGACAGGGGCCGAACCGTTAATACGGGTCCGGGCGCCGTTATAGCCGAACTTAAATTCGTTTATCAAAGTTCCTTCGCTATTAAGGATCGACTGCAGTCCGGCAACCCCGTTTTGCGGTACCGCCTCGATCGACACAACGCGTCCCGAAACGCCTTCCGGAGCGATGTCCGTTCCCTCGTCCCGGAAAAAACGGGCATAGGCCTTGTGCATTCGGTTGATCTGGAAATCGATCCGCGCCGCGTACGCCTTTTCGTCGGTCTTTTCGTTGTCCTGAAGCTGAAGAATATCAAAGCCCGTCACGCCGGAAGCACCCGGCACGACCACTGCGTTCGGTGACCGAAATGCGGCGATAAATGGCTGGATCGCTGGATTGACCGGCGTACCGCTGGGATTGGTCGAAGTAACGGAACCGGGAATAATTGCACCGGGAGCGGCAAGGCTCAAGCTTGGCGCCGCTTCGACAAAGTTCAATCCGAATCGGCCGCGGTATCGTTCGTAGCTGCCAAAAAAGAACAGTTTGTCTTTGACGATCGGTCCGCCGATCGATCCACCGAACTGGTCGAGCGAAAGTTTGCTCTTGTCGATTCCGGGAGACGTATTATCAAAAAAATTTCTCGCGTCAAGCGAATCCCGCCGCAGATATTCGAAAGCAGAGCCATGAAACTGGTTTCCGCCCGACTTGGTGACTACGCTGATCTGCCCGCCGGTTCCCGTTCCGAATTCGGCCGGAAAGTTGCTCGAATCCACGCGAAATTCCTGAACGTTTTCCAGGCTGGACTGAAGGCGGAAAGGCGAAGGTATCTCACCGTTGAGATTGCCTGGGCTGGAATCGATGATCGCCGTTCCTTCGACGCCGTCATACCGGATGACGTTCTGATTGTTTGCCCGGCCCGAGAATCGAATGTCGGAAAACGTTCCCGTACCGCTGTTGACTCCGCCCGGAGCTTGCAGGTAAAGCTGCGAAAGCTGGCGGCCGTTGATCGGCAAGCCTTCGACTTCCCGGGCGTTGACGTTGGCGCTCATTGCTGCCGACGACGTATTTATTACCGCGTCCTCGCCGGTCAGAATATCTACCTGAGCGGTCACGCCCTGAGCCTGCAGCTTAAGTTCAAGATCAAGCTGTTGACCGACGAGCACCTCAATATTTTTTGTGGTCGACGGTTCGAAATTCGGTGCTGCAATGCCGACCGTGTACTTCGAAGGTTTTAGTGCAACAACCAAAAAGGCTCCCTCCGTATTGGCCGTTGCGGTTCGGGCTTCGCCGGTTTGCTCGTTGGTAACGTTTACCGTCGCTCCGGGCACCGCTGCCCCGTTTGCGTCGGTTATCCGGCCGGCGATCCGGCCCTGATCCGCCTGCGCCGATATCGACGCGGTTATGAATAATGACAAAACTGATGCAAAAAATAACGAAATTAGCTTCGCTTTCATATTTGTTCCTCGATCAAATAAATCTCTCGAAAAATGACGCGAGACGGTAAGGTGCGGAAATTGCCCGCAAACCGCCTTGGTCTGAATTCTGTTTGTTTTGTGGCTTGCAAAAGCAAGAATAGGGAGGCGAGGTTAACGCGGTGTAAAACGTTAGTTAAATCGGTGTTAATTTTTCGAAAGATGGAGATCGGAAACTGGCGAAGATTTATTTGATAAGACTCGCGGCGGCGGCTTCGCCGGATTCGATGGCGCCTTCCATAAAGCCTTGCCAGTCGGCGATGTGTTCGCCGGCGAACAAGACTTTCAGGTGCGGACGGGAAAGGATCGGGCGAAGGCCGAACCATTCGCCTGGGCCGTAGATAGCATAGGCGCCTTTCGTGAATTCGTCGCGCTGCCAGGCGTAAGACGCAATGCCGCGAGAGAGGTTCGGGGCCGACCAGTTATAGTCGATAAGGTCACGAGAAACAATGATCTGCCGCCGTGCGTCGTCCTGTGAGGCAAGCACATCCGCTTTGTCGCCGACGGCGTAGGCGGTGAGGATACCTTGTTTGCCGGGCTGGTTTTGGGTGCTGTGAAAATAATAATGCGAAGTTGTGTCGGTCACCATCGAGAAATTCTCGGCTTTCCAAAACCGTTCATCAAAAAGCACGCTGTTTTTGGTTATGCGTGCGTAGCCGAGCTTTTCAGCTGCTGCCGCTTGGGCGGAAGGAAGAGGCGGGTCGAATTTAATCTTTCGCAGGCTGGGTATAGGTGCGGTGCAAATGCAGGCGTCGGCTCTGTACAGATCGGCCTGGCCCGCCGCAACCGTGACAACCCCACGTACCTGCACGATCTCAGTGACGCGTTTTTCAAGCTTGATATTTTCCGTGCCGATACGCGCCGCGAGTTCTTCGACAAGCCGCGAATTGCCGCC
>JABFSB010000403.1 GCA_013140875.1 Acidobacteriota bacterium | reverse complement strand
ATAGACACCGTTCTGAAGGCGGCGGACGCGGCCGACGTTATCTTTCTGGGCGAACAGCATGACGACGCCGTTGGCCATGCTTTTCAGGCGGAGGTTTTTAAACGGATAGTTGAAAAGAACGCCGGTCGCAGACAGGTCGTGCTGTCGCTGGAAATGTTCGAACGCGATGTCCAGACTGTGATCGATGAGTATCTGGCGGGACTTATCAGCGAAAATCATTTTTTGTTGAGTTCGCGGCCGTGGGGTAATTACAAGACGGACTACCGGCCACTGGTCGAATTGGCCAAAGAAAAAAACTTGCCGGTGGTGGCGGCAAATGCTCCTCGGCGATATGTGAATATGGTGTCCCGCGGCGGAAGATCGAAGCTCGACGGCTTATCAAAAGAAGCCAAGTCCTGGCTTCCGCCTCTTCCTTACAACGAGGCTTCCGCTGAATATGCGAAAAAGTTCAAGGCTTTAATGGGACCGAGCGCGGAAGCTCAAATGGGCATCGACAATATTCTCAGCTCTCAATCGCTGTGGGATGCGTCGATGGCGTACTGGATTTCCGAATCGTTGAAAAAACATCGAGGCGCGTTGGTCGTTCATCTGAATGGAAGCTTTCACACCGAGGGTCGGCTCGGGACGGTCGAGCAGTTGTTGAAGTATCGCTCGAAAACGAAGGCCGTAGTGGTAACGATGCTATATGAAAGTGACTTTAAGACATTCGATCCCGCGAAACACTCGAACCTCGGGGATTTTGTGATCTTGACCGACGCGGCGGTACCGCGGTCCAAGCGATGAAAGAGGATGTCTGAAAATCGCCGCTTTCTACAAACAGTTGGCTCCTCCGGAGCCGATCAAACGACTTTTCATACACCCTCTTGTATCCTGGCCTTTGTAATTCGCTTACTTGTTTTTCACCGCCGTGAACGGCACGACACCGATGCCCGGCACGTCCAGAGTTCCGTTCATCTTGTCGCCTTCGACCTTTCCGTTAACGGCGATAGTCGTCGGCTGGCCCTGGACATCGTCCTGCATGATCGCTGTAATGGCCGAACCCGCGACCTTGCCTTTTTCTATCGTGCCGGCACCTAAATGCGATGCCATCGTTCCGATAAAGTCGGCCCCGGTCTGCTTTAGTTCAACCTCAAGGTCGATTATCTGCCCGCCGGCGTCGACGGACATCGTCCACTTGCCGGCGACATCGGCCGCGGGCCCGGCCGACGCGGTGTTGTCGGCTTTTGGAGCGTCAAGGGTTACCGTTTTAGGATCGACCGTGATCTCGCTCAAACGTTTTCCGACAGCCGGCGTCATCGAATCCTGAAAACGTCCGCCGATGTGCCTGGCAAGGAATTTTTCGGACGCGGCGATCATCGCCATATTGTTGACGGGCCGTGCAAAGCCGTGGCCTTCGTCGGGTGCGACAAGATATTCGACCGGATAGTTTCGCTTTTGCAAAGCGACGACGATCTGATCGGATTCGCGTTTGTTCACGCGCGGATCGTTGGCGCCCTGAACGACCAACAGCGGCGTCTTGATCTTATCGGCCGAGGTCAGCGGCGATTGACGCTTCATTTGGGCCAGCCCTTCGGGCGTTCGCGGGTCGCCCATTCGTTTGTAGAAGGTTTCGCGGATCGCTTCCCAGTAAGGCGGAATCGATTTCAGCAGGGTTTCAAGATTCGACGGAGCGACGATCGCTACGCCTGCCGCGTATTCGTCCGGCGTGAATGCCACACCCGCAAGCGTCGCGTATCCGCCGTAGCTGCCGCCCATAATTGCAACCTTATTCGGATCGGCGATCCCTTGTTCAACCAGATACTTCTTGCCCCAGGTTATGTCGTCCTGCATTTTCTGGCCCCACTCATTGTTGCCCGCGTTGAGGAATTTCTTGCCGTATCCGGTCGAGGCGCGGAAATTAGGCTGGAGCACGGCGTAGCCTCGGTTGGCCAGGAACTGTGCATACGAATGATATCCCCACGAATCGCGGCCCCACGGTCCACCATGGATGAACAGCACGGTTGGCAGGTTTTTGCCGGTCGAGCCTTTCGGGATCGTCAAATACGCGGGTATCTCGAGTCCGTCGGAAGACTTATATTTCACCGCCTTCATCGGCGAAAGCGCTTTGCGATCGAGCTTTTCCCGTACCTGGTATAGCGTGCTGAGGTTTTTCGATTTTTTGTCGTAGACCCAAACGGTTCCCGGATCGACATCGCTGTTGGTTACGACGATCCATTTCATCTCGTCTTTGGTGCTTGAGCCGAGGCTGACATCACGGTCGCCGACACGCTTTTTGATATCGTTGTAGACCTTTTCGAATTCTTTGTCCTTAAAGTAGAAACGTTCGCGGTCCTCTTCATAAATCGTCGCAACGAGTTCATCAGATACGTCCGAGAACACCGCGTTGCCGAGATCGACCTTACCCAGCGGATCGCCTTCTACCTTTGTGACCGCACCGCTTTCAGCGTCCATCAACACCAACTCGATAAGATCGGAGCCGCCCTTGTTTGTTTGCATGTAGACACGTTTATTGTCCTTATGAAAACGGATCGGGCCACAGGTTTCGAATACACTGCATTCGTATATCTTGGTCGCCTTGCCGTCGGTTCCGATCTTGAGGACCTCGTTGTCGCCGTTCTGGGCGGCACGAGTCGCAAGCCGGAGCTTATCGGCGTTGTCGAAGATCATGTCCTGATAGCGGTCTTTGTTTTCGCTGATCAGAGTGCGTTCGCCGGTCGAAATCTTAACTTTATACAGATCATGCCACGCCTTGTCGCGGTCGTTGATGCCGACATAAATAGCGTCCGGGTCGGAATCGGGTACCGATTGTATGGTCGCTCTAATACCCTTTGTATCGGTGATGTTGCGGGCTGTTGGAACGTCCGAACCGCTTGCCGGTTTATCGGCCGGGTTTACGGCGTAGACATTGAAGTTCTCGTCGCCGCCCTTGTCCTGCACGAAAAGAATGTATTTGCCGTCACGCGACCAGAAATACTGACGAACAGGTCGCGCCGTGTCCGCCGTGACGGGGCGGGCCGCGGTGAACGGTTCGTCGAAGCCCTTGACCCAGACGTTCATGGTGTCCTTATAGGGCTTGATGAAAGAAATATATTTGCCGTCGGGCGATATCTGGGCACCGGCGTATTCCGGATTGCCGAAGATCAACTCGCGGTCGATCAACGCCGGTGCCTGGCCTTTAATAGAACCAAAACCTGCACCTAAGACAACAAATAGACTTAGACAAATAAAGAGTTTGTTCATAATTTTCAATTCCTTTTCGGGTTGGTACGCGTCTTATGTGCGATTTGTTCAGGTATTCTGCCAACTTTCGCCCGACCACGCCTTCTTTCTAAATTTTGCCTCGCTCCAAAAGCCCCTGATCAGTTCGATCACCGGCTCTTGACCGGTTCGGGCGACGATCGATACGACATCGTAGCGGCATTTGACCTCGGTAATAC
>JABFSB010000328.1 GCA_013140875.1 Acidobacteriota bacterium | reverse complement strand
ACAATCCGCCGCCGGTTTTCGTTGAAGCATCGCAGCCCCGCCTGACCGACGAACGCCGGACAAAAGAAGATATGTTGGAAAGGATAATGTCGGGAAATAACGAAAGCTAGCGCGAGCGGCCCGACTCACTGATTTCGCTAAAAGAGCTTTGTTTTAAGGCGGCCGCGGTCAATCCGGTCGCCTTTTCTATTTCGTCTTCGCTAAGAGCTCCGCACGCGAGGCCCTGACGGAAAAAATTCATTATTCCCATTGCGGTTGCGGCATCGTCGAAAGCGTTTCCGGTCAGGGTGGCTTGAGTTGCCTTGTCGATGAAGGCGCGGAGTCGCACGGCCTGGGCCTCCATCGCTTCGAGGAAAAAGGTGAAAACGGCGGCGTATCTTGCTATCAGATGATTCGGGTGCAGGTCCCAGCTTTGATAAAAGCCATTGGACATAGAACGCGTCACATTTTGAAAGTGAATTTGCAGCCCGGCCGCGATTGCGGTTCGGTTCTCTGACTTTTGCTTCGCGTTGATCTTCTCGCCTTTGTGTAAAGGCACCGGCATCTGCGTCGTCACTGAATCGGAAAGCCTGATCCCAAGCGGGCTTAACGAAGCCAGCATCACGTGCCGGGCAAAGTCACATGCCGGGTGCGCGATGTCCTGATGCGACGCCGCGATCCCGAGCGACGCCGTGTAGTCATAAGCACCAAAGTGCGCGGCAACGCACCGGCCCCGCGCGGCCTCGACTATTACGCGAAGCGCAAAATTTCCTTTTCTGTCGATCAGCGCCAGCGGGTGTTCGACCATTATCTCGATCTTCACCGAGCCTTCTTTCAACTTGTGCTCTTTCTCGATCTTTTTTAGATCGCGGCACAAGGCGGACACTTCCTTTTTATCCGTTACCTTCGGAAGTGTTACAACAAAGTTGGAAGGAAGTTTACGGCTTGTTGATTCGAGAAGAGATCCGAGAAAAATATTAAGCGTCCGTTTCGCCCGGTCGCGAGTTTCCGCCGAATAAGATTTCACGCGAAAACCCGAAAACGCGGTGATCGATGCGGTTTTTACTGAAGCCGCTAATTCCCGAGCGGCACGCATCGCGTCGGCATCTTCTTCTGAATCGGTTCGGAATCCGTAGCCGTCTTCGAAATCGATGCGAAAGTCTTCAACGGGCTCGGACGTCAACTTTGCTTTTACACGATCAAAGACCGAAGCAGCTTCGCCTTTAAGCCCAAAGATCGCTCCGAACGAGTTCTTATTCGGCGCGTAAATTTCAAGCGTAGCCGATGCGATCCGTCCAAGTTTTGCCGGAGTTTCGGCGCCGAAGCGGTCCGCTCCGCCATAGACCACGTGCACCGGCGAACGCAGCGGCGTCTCTGCCTTCGTGGATTTTTTTGAACGCTTCGGCTTCCTATCGCGAACGATTAGCTGCACGCCTTCGTCGCCGTCTTGTAAGACCGTCTTTCTCATCATTTTTTCCAAATACTGTTTTGATCGGCCAGCAAAATCATAGTAATTCCGTCGTGGAAATGCTAACTTAGCTTAGTGAGCAAGCGTGAGAAACTTCTCGATTCAATCAAGCGTAAACCGGGCAACGTAACTTTCGCGAAATTGCGAAAGTTGTTGGAGCAGGAAGGTTTTTTGCTCGATCGAATAGGAGGGAGTCATCATGTTTTTCGAAGAGATGATACGATATTTGTGGTTCCCGTCCACAACAACAAGGTAAAGATCGGCTATGTCAAAAGGGCGATTGAGATAATTGAAGACCATGGGAAAAGTTAAGTATCCGTTTGTAATATACCCCGCCCAGGAAGGTGGTTACGTTGCCGAGATACCGGCACTCAAAGGTTGTTTGGCGCAAGGCGACACTTTGAACGAAACGCTGGAAGAATTGGAGACGGTTGAAACTTTGTGGCTCGAAACAGCGGTTAAGGCAGGATTGAGATTGCCAAAGGTCGATGTTGAAATCGAACGCGTAAAACAGAGGTTAGCCGCATAAATTTTGGATAACATGGTTTTGAGCGAAAAAGATTAGAAATTCTCAAAACAGTTCATCCATCGCCTGTTCAAGATTCTTCACACCGACCACGCGAATTCCGAGCAGCTTTTCTAATCCTTTCTTGTTCGATTCCGGCAGAACTAGTTTCTTGAAGCCGAGCGTCTGTGCTTCGCGGGCCCTGGCCTGGGCCTGGAGGACGCCGCGGACTTCGCCGGTTAGGCCGACTTCGCCGAAAACGGCGGTTTGCGGATCGATCTCGAGATTGCGAAAGCTTGAGGCGATGGCCGCGATCACGCCGAGATCGGCTGCCGGTTCGTCGATCTCAAGGCCGCCCGCCACGTTGATAAAAACGTCATCACCGGCAAGCTGAAACCCGAGCCGCTTTTCCAGCACGGCAATCAGAAGGGAAGTGCGGTTGTAATCGAAGCCTTGCGCCATTCGGCGGCCCGACGCGGATTTGTTTCCGCTTACAAGCGCCTGTATTTCGACCAGCATCGGCCGCGTTCCTTCCATGCAAACCGTTACGACCGAGCCGCTTGCGCCTTCGGGTCGTTCCTGCAAAAAGAGCTCGGACGGATTGCCGACCGGTACCAATCCCGTGTTCGTCATCTCGAAAACGCCGATCTCGTTCGCGGCTCCGAAGCGGTTTTTCGTCGCCCTAATAATGCGGTGATTGTGATGGCGGTCGCCTTCGAAATAGAGCACCGTGTCGACGATATGTTCAAGCGTTTTCGGCCCGGCGATCGAACCGTCTTTGGTAACGTGGCCGGTCAAAAAGACGGGCGTCGCCGTCTGTTTTGCCAGCAGCATAAATTGCCCCGCGACATCGCGCACCTGCGAAACGCTGCCCGGTGCCGATTCGATCCGTTCGCTGAAAACCGTCTGGATCGAGTCAACGATGACAAGATCCGGCCTAATCTTATCGACCGCGCCGAGTATCGATTGCAGATTAGTTTCGGGCAGAAGGAGCAGATTTTCAGCCGCCAGACCTAGGCGCTCGCCACGCATTTTTATCTGCCGCTCCGATTCTTCGCCCGAAACATAAAGCACCTTCGCACCCGAAGCGCTCAGCCGGTCGGCCATCTGAATCACGATCGTCGATTTGCCGATACCGGGCGAACCGCCGATCAGCACGAGCGATCCGGCGACGATCCCGCCTCCGAGAACGCGGTCCAATTCTTCGATGCCGGACGAAGTGCGGGCATCGTCCTGCGATTCGATCTCGGGGAAAGCAACGACCTCGCGTCCCGCGAACGAGCCGGTAAAGCCACCGATCTTTCCACCGTTCTGCGCCGTCGGCCGAAAGCGTTCTTCGACCAGCGTATTCCATTCCTGACAATCGGGGCACTGACCCAGCCACTTGCGCGATTGTCCGCCGCAGTTTTGGCATACGAAAATTGTCGAGGGCTGCTTTGCCATGATCTGTTGAGAGACAGGATACAACGGCGGCGGCGTGCGGCGGAAACGGT
>JABFSB010000302.1 GCA_013140875.1 Acidobacteriota bacterium | reverse complement strand
TGTTTGAAGGCTTTTAACGCGAGTGAGCAAAACCCCAAGCGGCAGCCCGACCAGCATCGCCAGCCCTGACGAAAGGGCAACAATAAAAATATGCTCACGGGTAAGAACCAGAAGTTCGGACCAGTTTTCACTTAAGAAGCCGAAGAACTCCTTCATCGGGTTATTGTACAACCTCGTTTTCGCGGGCAGGCACTAAAAATACCAGGAACGAAAGAAAAAGTGCCGTTCCGATCCAAACCAGAGGAAATGTCGCGCCTTCACCGCCTTCGAAGACGATGAGTTTAGGAATAGCCTGCACTACGAAATGGAGGATCGCGGGAGCCCAGATCGTCCTGCCGCCCAATTCGAACAGTTTCGATAACGGGAACGATATCGCGACGGACAACAGAATCGATGCGGCCGCGAGTGCCCAATCAAGAGAAAAGAAAAGGATCAGGTGAACAGCAGTAAATGGTGCGGCAGCGAAAATCGCGGCTTTCCAAAAGGTGTACCGCTGCCGCATGTGTCCGAACAGATAGCCCCGAAAAAGTGTTTCCTCGGCTATACCCGCCTGAAAGAACAAGCCGGGTACAAGCCCTTGCCAGCCGGGATAGAAACTGAAGCTTGATTCAGTCTGATAAACAAACAAAAGAAAACTCGAAAACATCAGGATGCAGATCACGGCCGTTACCGCTATGCTCCGAGCATTTGGTAGCCCAAGTCCGAGGGACAGGGCGGCCTCGGTTACCGAGCTGCAAAAAAGAACCCGCTGGACGAATAATATGGCCGCCACGACGACCAGTCCGACAGCGACGCCGTATTCGCCTCGATTGCTTTCGAGCGTCGCTGCTGTCCATTGGAACACTGCAAATACACCGACCAGTCCGCCGATCAGCCTTATTCCCAGCACCTTTTTCATAATTTCAGGTTAAGAAGTCGCGGTCGAAATGAAAAGCAGCTAATAGTTCCCGGCCGACTGCTACAAGCTGCTTTTTACCAAGCCGCAATTAATTTTTCAACTATTGCGGTGCCGCTACGACGAATACGTTCTTGTTAGTCGAATAGCCGAGGCATTCGTAAACAGCTTTGACAAGACGCTGGTATCGGCCATATTCGTGCATGCCCTCGATCCAGCGATTCATTACAAAGCTGATCGTCATTTTCTCGTCAAGGTCCGCGTAGCCCAGCGAGCCGCCGTTGCCTCCCCAGTAGGCGATGTTATGGCCGTAATTTTCCGGGAAGAGCGGCGATTCGAGCGCGAAGCCCATTCCCCAGCGGATCGGGATCTCCATCAGCAGGTCGATGCCGTTCGACTGTTCCTCGAGGACGCGTTTGCGGCCTTCGGGTGACAGGAGCGTGACCCCGTTTACTTTATCCGTGACCAGAGCCGAGTGAATAGTCGCGACCGAGCGTGCGTTACCCTGCCCGTTCGCCGCGCCGACCTCTGCCATTCGAAATGCATCCGTCGATGAATTTACAGGGTTTAGATTTGGATTCATCGCGACCCGGTCGAGCATCTTGTTTCCGGTCAGCCCGCCTTCCGGGATCGCCTGGATGAACGGAGCGGCCCGATGAAGATCTTTCGGGTCCAAGCCGATGTGATAGTCCGCACCAAGCGGCCCGGCGATCTCGTCGGCAAAGAATTGTCCGAGCGTTTTGCCCGTGACCCGCTGGATCACACCGCTCACCAGGTGGCCCTGTGTGATCCCGTGGTATCCGCTCGCCGTTCCCGGCTCCCACCACGGAGCTTGTTTTGCCAGCAGATCGCACGATTTGTAGAGATCGTAAACGTCTTCCCACGTCACGTCCTCGGTCCAGCCGGCGAGTCCCGACGTGTGGCCGAGCAGATGGCGGACGAGAATGTTCTCTTTACCGTTCTGTGCAAATTCGGGCCAATATTTCGCGACGCGTTCATTGAGATCGATCAAGCCGCGATCGGCGGCCACGAGTGCGGCCATTGCGGTCATCGTCTTTGTCGTCGAATGCGTGGTCGCGATCGTGTCGCGTTCCCATTCGCGTGTGAACGTGCCGTCAAAATAGCCGCCCCAGATATCTATAACCGGTTCGCCATCGATAAACACCGCAAACGAAGCCCCGATGTCGTCGCCGCAATCAAGGCTGTATTCGAATATTTCGCGTACTTTTTGAAATTTCTCGTCGTATTTTCCTTTAATTTCCGTCATAAATTCCTCCTGTGTATTTCCGTTTTCGTACGTCTCGATAACAGTTCGGATAAAGAAATCGACACCACTCAGCATGGCTCCTTTACGCTCGAGCCGCCGGATCACCGATGCGCTGTTGCTGTCGATGAACGTGATGCCGGCCATATCGATCTCAACTCCCTCGTTCGTTTCCAGATTGTCGTAGGATCTCTCCAACAGCGCGGCATCTTCGCCAAGGAGCTTTCCTTCAATCTTGAGAACGATCCGTTCGTCCTTCATTTCGTCTAGTTGTGTAATCTTCACTGTCATAGCTAACGCCGCGTTTGCTGTCGCAAAGGCGATGCCACATGTCGGCAACGGCATAGATCTGCTGTAACTGAAGCAATGATTGAAGTAAGAAAAATGCGGGAAGATTTGATCGAAATGCGTAACCAGAGCATGGTCACCATATATGGTTTTCAAAAACCATATATGGTTAGTCCAGCAGGCCGAATTTTTTCATTCGATGGCGGAGAGTCGAGGCGGGCAAACCGAGGATTTCTGCTGCACCGCCCTTTCCGGCGATTCGACCGCCGACATCTTTTAGTACTTCAGCGATGTGATTTCGTTCGACATCCGCGAGGAAGTTGTTTACTCGCGCGCCGTTATCGGTCACGGGGCGGTCGAAATTTTGGAGTTCGGTAAGCGGGATTTCAAGTTTGGTGCCGCGCGTGAGAATGACGGCGCGCTCGATAATGTTTTCGAGTTCGCGGACGTTGCCAGGGAAATCGTACACGGCTAAAGTCTCGATCGATTCACGCGGTATAGACTCGATCCGTTTGCTCATCCGTCGGGCGTGTTTTTGCGTAAAGTAACCAGCGAGCAGCGGTATGTCTTCGCGACGTTCCCGCAGCGACGGGATCTCGATCGGAAAGACACTGAGCCGGTAATAGAGGTCGCTGCGAAAGCGTTTTTCGTCAACCATCTCGCGCAGGTTGCAATTTGTTGCCGCGATCAGTCTGACATCGGTCGAGACCGTTCGGGAACTTCCCAGCCGCTCAAACTCGCGTTCCTGCAAAACACGTAAAAGTTTTGGCTGTAATTCCAGCGGAATATCACCGATCTCATCCAGCAGAAGCGTTCCGCGATGGGCGAGTTCGAAACGCCCGACACGCGTTGTGACGGCGCCTGTAAACGCACCTTTTTCGTGTCCAAAAAGCTCGCTTTCGAGCAGACCGGTCGGGATTGCGGCGCAGTTTAGTTTGACAAGTGTTCGGTCGCGGCGGCGGCTGAGATTGTGGATCGCTCGTGAGAAAAGCTCTTTTCCGGTACCCGTTTCGCCAATAAGAAAAACGCACGAATCGGTCGGAGCAACGGTCTCGATATGGTGTAGGACTTTTTTCAAAGCAGGGCTCCGCCCAATGATCTCGGCAAAATTGTATTCGCTTTGTAATTCTTCTTCGAGATAAAGCTTCTCCCGGGCTAACTGATTTTTCAGCCTCTCGATCTCGGCAAACTGCAATGCGTTATCCACGGCACCTGCAACTTGATTTGCGATTAGCTGCAGTACCTCGGCGTCATCTTTCGTGATCGAAGATTCGCGGTTGCTCGCAACACCAAGCACGCCGAGAAGCTTATCGCGGGAAACCAGCGGAACCGCGCAGCCCGATCTCATGCCTGCATCGAATGCCTTCTTAACTGTCGGGGAGGGGAATTCGTTTGGGTCGAGACAGTCGCGCCAAACGGCTTGCCGCGTTTTGAATGCTAGCCCATCCGGAGTGCCTTCCAAAGGAATAAGATCGCCCTCTTCAAGGTACTCCGGCGGGCTTTCAAGGGCTAGAAGCCGGAACATTCCGCTTTCTTCGTCAAATAGAGACATTCCCGCAAAATCATGATGAATATATTTGCGGAGAACTATGGAAACCGCCATCAAGAGCTCAGTCAGATTAAGGCCGGCTGATACCGAGCTGCTGGCTTCAAGCAGGATTTCGAATCTCTTTTTTTCTACTTTCGAATTCGACATCGGCTTTTTTAGAACCAAATGTAAAACCCTTATTTTTCCTCACTGCAATTTGGGAAACGTTGGCAGAAACTGCGGTGTTACTCGGGCCTTCGTTTTTTGTTCGAAGGCGTAGGCATACTTGATGAGCTTAGGTTCGCTCCAGGCGGCGCCGAAAAACAGCATGCCGGTGGCCTGGATCGAGGCCGGGACCGCTGCGCCCTGAGCGTTTGTCGACGCCGGAACATCGCGCAGACCGAGCGGCACGGTTATCGAGGGGTAACCCGCCACGGCCGCGATCGACCAGGCCGCTCCGCTTGTCGGTCCGACCAGTGCGTCCAGATTATCTTTCGCCATTACCGCGTCGATGCCGTCTTCACGAGTCGCCTTTTTGATCCTTGAGAGTGCGTCCAGATAGGCTTTGTCACTAAGCTCGCCCTTAGCCTGGGCCTGCACAAAAAGTTCCTGCCCGAATTTCTGCAGCTCTTTATCTTTATTTTCCTCGTTGAATTTGATCAGGTCTTCAAGCGTTTTATATTTTGCGCCGCGTCCGGGGAGATATTTGTTGAGATCGGTCTTGAATTCAAAGAGCAATACGTCGGTGCGATCCGTCGCGATCTTGCTGTAATCCGGCGTGAACGTGATGTCGATCAAAGTCGCGCCAGCGTCTCGCAGCGCGTCCAGATAGGTTTGGTAATACGACTTCAACTCGGGTCGTGTCGTGAATTGCATCACGACGCCGAGCCGGGCACCGCGTAATCCTTCCGGGTCGAGAAATTTTGTGTAATCCTTCGCCGCTTTCTTTTCACCTTCGGCCGTTATCGAATCGTTTTTATCGCGGCCGATGAGAGCACCGAACAAGATCGCGGCGTCCGTGACGCTTCTTGCCATCGGCCCCGCCGTGTCCTGGGTGTGTGCGATAGGAATAATGCCTGTCCGCGAAACTAGGCCGAGAGTCGGTTTGATACCGACGACGCCGTTCGTAACCGCCGGGCAAATGATCGAGCCATTCGTCTCAGTGCCGACAGCAACAACCGCCAGATTCGCCGAAACGGCGACACCCGATCCCGAACTTGAGCCGCACGGATTCTGGTCGAGAAAGTACGGATTGTTTGTCTGCCCGCCGCGGCCCGACCAGCCGCTAATCGAACGGTTTCCGCGAAAATTGGCCCATTCGCTCAGGTTGGTTTTGCCGATAATAACCGCACCCGCTTTTCGCAGCCGCTGCACAATAAACGCGTCCTGTTCGGGCGCCGGAGCTCCAACAAGAGCAAGCGAGCCGGCGGTTGTCATCATCTTGTCGGCCGTCTCGATATTGTCTTTGATCAGAATAGGAATGCCGTGAAGTGGTGATCGAACCTTGCCTTTCCTTCGTTCCTTGTCGAGCTGGTCGGCGATGGAGAGCGCGTCCGGATTCAACTCAAGCACCGAGCGCGTTTTCGTATCGATCTGGTTTATGCGTTCCAGATACATTTCCACCAGCCGCCGCGACGTAACCTTTCCCGCCTTCATCTGCGCCTGAAGCTCGCCGATCGTGATCTCAACCAACTCGGGAAACGGCTCCGATTCTGGAAATCCAGTAGTTTCGCCCCACGCGTTATGCAACAATGCCGCCGCCGCCAAGCTTGCGGCCCCGGCCCTCAAAAACTCGCGCCTGTTTGGATTCAATTCGGTCATATATCTTAAATGATCTGGCTGATTGTAGCAGAAATGGTCCGGTCCAAAGCAACGATAGTGGAACGATGATGCATCGGAAAAACATAGCTTCCGCAATTATGAAAACTAAAAAATTCGACGTGAACAAACTCCGCGTGGCGTCCCCTTGCTCGGTCGGATGGGATTCTATGACCGGCGATGAGAGAAGCCGCTTGTGCAATCAATGTAGCCGTACCGTTTACAATATCTCTGGGTTGTCAGCACCCGAGGTAAAAAATTTAGTCTCTGATAGAGCTGACCGGGTGTGCATTCGACTATTTCGACGCTCCGACGGAACGGTTCTTACAAATAATTGCCCTGTCGGACTGCGCTTAGCCCGAAAACGTCTCGGTAGGTTCGTTGTCGCCGCATTTGGTTCGCTCATCGGACTTGTGACAGTCGGGTACGGTCAGAGGTCCGAAAAGCCGAAACGGGAGCCGCCAAAGGCAGAAAAGATCGAAGAAGCCGGTAAGGGTACTCTGAATGGCGTAGTTCGGGACTCTGTTGGGGCAGTGATTCCGGGTGTAAGGTTGGAACTGTTTCAGGAAGGTGTCAAAAAACCGCGAAAAACAAAGTCCGACGCGGACGGCAATTTCGAGTTCGCGAAGGTGCCCGCGGGAATCTTTGTCATCAAGGCACACCTCCAAAGCTTTAAGAAAACCCGTGTCGAGAACATTATTCTTAAAGATCAGCAAACGACCACTGTAAATGTTGTCATGGAGCCTGGGGAAATAAGCGTAACGGTCGGCATGGCTGATTATCTGGAATAATCTCGACTGCAGACGATTCTGCGGGCGAGGCTAAATTAGCGTTTCCAGATACGCCCGCGCAAGCAGTACGTCCGATGAAGCGAACTCGTCCGGCGTGCCGAGAAAAACGATCTTACCTTTTTCCATCAACGCTATCCTAGATCCGAGCAGCCTTGCTTCGTTAAGGTCGTGCGTGACGAAAACCGCCGTTTTGCCAAGATCGCGAACCAGCCGAGCAAACTCTTTTTGAAGTTTCGTTCGCGTAATAACGTCAAGCGCGCCGAACGGCTCATCAAGCAGAATTATCGACGGATCTGCGGCAAGCGCGCGTGCCACGCCGACGCGTTGGCGCTGACCGCCGGAGAGTTCGTGCGGAAAACGCATCGCAAATTTGTCAGGTTTCAACCCGACCAAACTGAGCGTTTCATTAACGCGCGTATCGCTAGTTTTTCCGTTCAATTGCAGGGTCACGCCTACATTCCCAGCGATTGTGAAATGCGGAAACAAGCCGCCATCCTGCAGCACGTAACCGATGCGTCGTCGCAAGGCGATCGGGTCCCACTCTAGCGTGCTTTTACCCTCGACAAATACTTCGCCGTCCGATGGATCAAGCAAACGGTTGATCAACTTCAAGGTCGTAGTCTTCCCGCAGCCCGATTCGCCGAGCAGAACCAGCACCTCGCCCTTTTTGATTTGCAGATTCAAATCGTCGAGAATGGGTGTTCCGGCAATCTGATACGATACCGAACGAAGTTCTATAATCGCCTGGGCGCTCACCAAATCCTGGCCACCTCCGTATTCGCGAAATAAGTATCGAAGACACTGTCGGAGCTGACGAGATCGAGGCCTTCGACGATCGCCTGAGCGGCGATCATGCGGTCGAATGGATCTTTATGATGAAACGGCAATTGACTCTGTTTTAGGGTGTGATCGAAGATGATCGGAACGAGTTCGATCCGGAAAGTTGTTAATATTGAAGGAAGACGGCTAAAGCCGCCTTCGATTTCAAGTCGTCCAAGCGCCTTTTTTATTGAAATTTCCCAAACGCTTGCAATGCTTAATATTACATCGCCGTCGAAAGATTCGATTAGACGTTGCGCTTTGGCAGTTAAACGATTGCGTTCGCCAATGTACCAGAGGAAGCTATGCGTATCGATTAGCAACCTCACCTACATGTACTCCTCAAATCCAGGAATCGGATCGTCGAAGTCTGGCGCAATCTTAAAGACGCCTGGCATGCTTCCCGCTTTCGGTCGCGGCAGACGACTCTTTGGCATCTCCGTTTTTGCACGCTTTGTCAGATTATCGACAAATCGTACGACCTCTTCTTTCAAGCCTTCCGGAAGAGAATGTATTTGAGACATCAATGCCTTTTCGTCCGTCATAGTTGTATTTTGAATCAATAAAGAAGAATTTCCAAGTATTTTGATTTCGGTCGTTCCATATCTGGTCTCGAACAGAGACTATGTCTAACGTTTTAGCCAGCCTTCTCGGATCTTTGTTTGTTGCGGCGAGGCGCCGGGAATTTCGACCAGTGAGTATGCTGTGAAGGCACGCGAACCGACCTTCATCGGAAGTTCTATTTCCTCGCCGCCGCGGTTTACGGTCAGTTTTATATCCTTGCCCGCGAACGTCTGGAACGGAGCTTCGAATGGCGGGCCGCCGTTTATCTTGGTGATCACGTCGCCTTCCCGGAGCTTCGCAGCCGCGGCGGCACCGTTAGGTTCGATGCCAAGGATGGCAAAACCGCCGTTTCGCGGACGAATTGAGAAGCCGAAGTCGGGCGTTGCTTCCTGTTTCTTTTCAAGCTTGTAACCGGCATATCCGAAAATGCGGTCGTAATCCGGCACCTCGACGCCGAAAACGTAACGATTGTAAAAATCGTTATAGTCCTTCTTCGTCAGCCGGTTGATTATGCCGATCATATCGGCCGTCGTGAATCCTTTTCCTTTCTGATAATGATCGCGATAAAGAGCGCGCATCACGTCGTCGAGGCTCGATGCTCCGTTCGTATCGTTGCGGATAGAGAGATCAAGCAGCGCGGCCAGATTCTGGCCTTGGGTGTAGTAGGAAACGCTGAAAGCCTGCGGCGTGTCGTAACCGACCCACGTGATCATCGATGAACTTGCCGGAGGAATGTACTTACGCGCCTCGGTGTTTTCTATTCCGGCGGCTGCATCGGCAACGCGCTCGAGAAAGTTCTCTTTCGAGGTGACGCCGCCGCGGTATGTTCCGACGATGCCGTAATAGTTTGTAAATCCTTCCGACACCCAAAGCAATGGCGATTCGTTCTCACGCGAATAATCGTATGGCCACATCTCGGCCGGGCGGATGCTTAACGTTCCAAAGGTGAAAATATTCGTGGGCGCCCGTGCCGATGATGCCTTCGGGCGTCGAGCGTTTGCCCGCCGGTGCAAACGCAACATAAGAGTTCAGATGTTCGAGGGCCCCGCTGGCGTTCGATTGTGCGGGCATAAAGAAATAGAACGAAATGTATTTTTCGTAAGGCAGCCCGCCGAACAAGGCACTATTTGCCTTGACCACGCCGGAAAGCATCTCAGTAAACTTCTTTGACTTTTCCGCATTGAAGGACCCAGCCGGATACGCGGCAAAATAATGGGGCTTACCTTCGGCCTGATACTCTGTTACGTCGAATTGGCCCATCAACGCCGGCGCATCGACCAGGGTGTCGTAATCGGCGGCGGCGAATGTCATCGGGTCCGACGTGTTCTTTAACGCCGACAACAGCTTCCAGTTTTGCGGTAACTGAAACTTTAAGGTGCTCGGCGTATTGCGATGGCCGACCGGTTCCATGAAAAGCTCGATGCCTGTAAAGAACGCAAAGTCGGTCGCGATCTTTGCCTGATTTAAACCGAGAACGGTCGCACTGTAATCGTATTCGACGCGGATTTGATTCACGCCTTTGGTATCGACGCGCCAAGTTTGTTTTCGCGTCATTCGCGGCTGCAGCCATTTGCCGCTTGCGTCGGTCACTTTAAACCGTAAAACGTTCTTTGCGTAATTCTCGACCACGTACCAGCCGGGCGTCCACGTCGGCAGGGCAAGATCGAGCTGCGGCTGGCGGATGTTTTTAATGTCCGTGGTTATATGAAACTGCTGACTGGCAGCATCGGTCAATGCAACGGTATAAGCAATGTCGAGAGCCTTTTGGCCGAAAGAGCTTTGGGCGGCGACGAGAAAAATCGTACAAAGAGCGAGACTGCGAAAATGGTGTTTGATCTTCATTAGGTTAAATCCGAGTTTATTTGAGATATTACCTTGAAAGTATTCGAAATGTTTCAAAAGTCCGGCTTTGAAAGCCCAGAAAACTTAATGCTTTATGACGCTAAAGGTTAACTTATCGATCACGGTTATTATCCTCGTTCTGTCCGGCGGATGCACGTTCAGGACCGGCGGTCAGAACAGCGCCGAAAATACGAATAGCAACGTCGCGGCAAATGCCGCAGCCGAGCCGGCCGGAACGCCTTCCGGCGGCGGCGGCGAATCGGCGGCGATCACCGCGGCAAATGTGGTCGCCGACCTTTACAAGCGGCACGACGCAAAGAAAAGTCCGTTCTTTCAGACGAAAGACCGCGGAATCGTCGATAAATTCTTTACCAAACGTCTCGGCGATTTGATCTGGAAAGATGCCAACAACAGTACCGGCGAGGTAGGCGCGATCGACGGCGATCCGCTGTACAATGCACAGGATACCGACATCAAGAACTTCGCCGTCGGCACCGCCAATATCAACGGCGACACCGCGACGGTGCCCGTTACGTTTACAAATTACGATGCGAAACAAACCGTCACCTTCACGCTAAAACAAATCGGAACCGCCTGGAAGATCGATGACATCGGCTACGGCGGCGGCGACAGCCTGATGAAATGGCTCAGGGAAACGTACTCGGACAAACCGTCACCACCCGTCGCGTCGAACGGCGAGTTCGAGGGCAAGTACCAGGTCGGCGAAACTACCTGCCTAGTCAAACCCGTCAAAATGGCTTTCGAGATCAAATGGGCGAAAGGTACCGGAACAGAAATGTTCTTCTATAAAGACGCGAATGTCTTCGAATCCGAAGAGGACAAGTCCGGCGGGCGAAACGAGTTTCGATTCGACGATGAAAACTACAACTCAGGAACTTTCGTCCGGGCGGACGGGAAGACGCTTGCAGTATCCAGAGCGAAATAAACGCTGCACCCTATATTTTTAGATACGAATATTTCCGATCTTCTCCGGTTTTTTATCGCTTTGCGGTTTCAGGTATGGAGCTTCGTCCTGTTCGCGTTTTGAGCGTTCGCCGCTAGAGTGCCATTTCATCCATTCGGATGGCGCGTCGAAGGTTTCACCGCCGTGG
>JABFSB010000563.1 GCA_013140875.1 Acidobacteriota bacterium | reverse complement strand
TAACTCCGTTTTCTTCACGGTCGGCCGCGAAGGTGACGAAACTGTGACAATCGACGTAGCGTTCCACGCGGGCGAGGGCAAAATCAGTATCGGCGATCGCGAAATTTCGGTTCAGCTTCTATCGGTTAAACGGACCGCCGACGGCAAGGTCGATGATGTGACAAAGGTAGGAACGCCGGTGAAAGTCAATATGCCGGCGGCGGACATCGACGCATCGGGTGGCGATAAAGCCGCACCGAAGATAACGGTACGGTTCGTCCCAGGCGCCGACGCGATGAACATTTCTGTAAAAGACGTTGCAAGCGGGACGGTAAAGAATGTTTTGCTGCGAGTACCTCCCGGACAAGGGACCACGATGGGCGAAATGAGATTTTAGGGAACGATAACCTCCACCTGAAAGGTGGAGGCAATTTTTTCGAAAGCTCGGGCGCCGTTTGCTTCGGGCGTCTGTTCTCAAAAGTCTTTTTCGGTTTTCAAGACAATCTTCTCCAGATCGCGTATCCGTTTGGACATTTCGCTCAGACGGCGAAATGCGGCGGTGGAACGGAGCCATTCCTTGTTATCAAAACCCGGAATACCAGAGATTATCTTGCCGGGCTCGATATCGTGACTGGTTGCGGATTTGGCCGTGATAACCGCATCGTCGCCGACCGTAAGGTGGCCGGCGATGCCGACCTGTCCGGCGAGAACCACTCTTTTACCTATCACCGAACTGCCCGCCAAACCGGTCTGCGAACAGATCAACGCGTCTTCATCGACCGTGCATGAGTGGCCGATCTGAACCAGATTGTCGATCTTTGCACCGCGTTTAATCCGAGTTTCGCCGACCGAAGCACAATCGATCGCCGTGTTCGCGCCGATCTCGACATCATCTTCTAGTACGACGCGGCCCGTCTGCGGGATCTTCAACCACCGTTTGTTCTCGCCCTTAGAATAACCGAAGCCATCCGAACCGATCGTGGAATTATTGTGAATAATGCAGTTGCGGCCGATTTCGCAGTTTTCTCGAACTGAGACGCCGGAGTGGATAATCGTCCCTTCGCCGATCGAAACTCCGTCGTAAAGCGTTACATTCGGGAAAATGCGCACGCCTGAAGCTACTCGGCAATTCTTTCCGATAACGACGTTTGCGTGTATTTCGGTATTTGCGTCGACCGTGGCGGTTTCATCGATAACCGCTGTCGCGTGGCGAAACGCGACCAGTTCGGGTTCAGGATGAAAAAGCCTAAGGGCAAGCGTATAAGCAACATACGGATCGCGTGAGCGAAGGACGGCGAGGTCGTCACGTCCGGTTATGGGCTTTTCGTCGAGAAATATCGCACTCGCCCCGGTTTTCAGGATCTGCGGCGTGTACTTTGGATTGGCAAGAAACGTCACATCGCCCTCGCCTGCAATATCCAGACCGGCAGCGGCTTTTATCTCAAGATCCGGTGCTCCATTTTCGATGGTCGAAAAAGTGCGTTCGGCAAGCTCGGAAAGTTTCATATAAATATCCTTGAAAAAATAGCGCTCGATGTGTCACACTATTTTTTAGCAGAGAACGCTACCCAAGCAAAGCCTTCTGCGATTTCCCCAGCGAACAAGCCCTCAAATCGATCTAACCTGGAGTAAACAAGTTCTATGAATGAGAAAGGCCTTAATCACGCGCACGGCAAAAACCCGTCTGAGGATTATATCGGAAATTTCGGCAGCGGAAAGATGATCGCCCGTTCGGGATCGAACCGCTGGCATAACCTGATCGTCGCCAACACGGCCATTGCCGCGGGCAGCAAGATGCACGCGCACAAGTGCGAGATCTATATCAGCAATATGCGTGTCAAAATGGCGAACAATTACGTTTGCTATCCTGATATCGTGATCGTTAACGGCGAGCCGAAATTCGCGGATGGAAATTCGGATATGCTGCTTAACCCGACCGTTGTCGTCGAAATCTTTTCGAGTTCGACCAATACGGCCGATAAGACCAAAAAGGTCGAGAGCTTTCTTGAAATGGACAGCATCAAGGAATGCCTGCTGCTGAAGGAAGACGAAATGCGCGTCGAGCATTACGCCCGGCAAAACCAAAAGCAGTGGATCTATCGCATCTACAACGAACGCGACGATGTCGTTTCGCTCGATTCGATCGGCTGCAAGGTTTCGCTTTCAGAGATTTATGCCCAGATCAAATTTCGTCAAGCGGAATTCGCTTCGCGGGCGGTAAACTAGCCCTCGGAATTGACTTTCTTGCTAAAGCTCCGTCAAGAATTGGTATATTACTATTTCATGATGGAGCTATTCTTTTTTAAAGAAGAACAGAACCTTTTCCAATTTGCTCGAATTTGCTATTTTTCTAAGATATGGGGCTTCCGAAACTAAGACCGAAGATCACGGTCGAAGAATATCTTGAGGGCGAAAAGGTGAGCCCGATCCGACATGAATATCTCGACGGCGAAGTGTACGCTATGTCGGGCGCGAGCAAACGGCATAATCGAATTTCCGGAAATTTACTTGAAAAACTAAGGCTCCATCTAAAGGGTGCGGATTGCGAAACTTTTTACAATGAGGTTAAGCTTCGCGTTAAACATCTCAACCGATTTTATTATCCCGATCTAGTCGTGGTTTGTGGCCCGGATGAAGAGCACGATTACTATATTTCTAAACCGACGATTATTGTCGAAGTTCTGTCGCCATCAACAGCGCTGACCGATAAACGCGAAAAATGGTTTGCTTACCAAGACATCGAAGGCCTGAAGGAATATGTGATGATAGAGCAGGAATCCGAACGAGCCGAAGTTTACCGTAAGCGAGACGATGGTTTGTGGTCGTTTCTAGAATTTGAGAAACACGAAGAAATTGAGCTCGAGTCGATTAATTTCAAAACACCGATGGCCGGACTTTACGAGTAAATCTTAGGCAGCCAAACCATTTACGTATCTTGTCGGAGTTTGCCTCGTGGCCGGTAAACTAATCTAGTCCACACATTCAGAAAGCTACGAAAGCCTTTTTAACAAGGCGGTTTTTTTGCGTCTGCCGTTTCTTTTTCCTCTTATTCTTCCCCTTCCGTGTACATTTTTTTTACCACGGAAAAGTAGGAATAAGAAGAAGTTTCAAGCGAAATCGCAAAGGAAGAAACGCCGGCATTACATTAGATTTACCGGGTCTACCTCGACGTGGATCGCTCGCATGTCGGCGGAGTTTTCTTCGGCGTTTGCGAGGCCGATGGCGAGGACATCGCGGAGTTTTTTGCGGTTTAGGGCTTTGACCAGGATTTGGATGCGGTGTTCGTTCTTTATCCTTGCTATTGAGGCGGGTGCGGGGCCGAGGATGCGGCATTCTTTATCGGCGTTGGCGGCGTCGAGCCCTTCGCGGAGAGTTTTCGCGGTTTCGGTCGCCGTGTTGAGATCGGCATGTTTTATCAGCATCGACGCGAGGACTACGAACGGCGGATAGGCCATTCGTTCGCGATAGCGGATCTCTTC
>JABFSB010000182.1 GCA_013140875.1 Acidobacteriota bacterium | reverse complement strand
AAGGGCCGCGACGCCGCAAAAATTGCCCAGCATATGGAGCCGTCCAAACCAGACGGCCATTTCTGGTACGGTGCCAACCTTGGCGAATTATCGCGAATCAGCCCGGTCACCGTCGGTCTGAAATCGTTCGACGATATCCGCGAAGCTATGAACACGACGATCGCCATCCAGCCCGATTATCAGGGGGCAAGTGCCTACGACGCCCTCGGCCAACTCGAGATGAAAACCCGCATCACCGGCGGCAAGGTCGAAAAGGCTATCGAATATTTGGAACAGGGGATGAAAATCGAACCCGCTAACTCGAACATCCGCCTCCACCTGGCCGAAGCCTATTTCGCCGCCGATCGCGACGCCGACGGGATAAAAAAGTTGAACGAGTTGATCGCCATGAAACCGCACCCGAATTACATACCGGAACACGAAGCGGCGGTCGTTGAAGCCAAGAAATTGTTAGCGAAAAAATCTTGATGGGTTTTGCCACGAATGCACGAATAAATCCTTCTTCATTCGTGCATTCGTGGCTTATTAATTCTTAAATCGATTATGCGACGAGCAATCTTTCCCGGTTCATTCGACCCGCTGACCAACGGCCATCTGGACGTAATAAAGCGCAGCTCGCCGCTTTTCGATGAGATAATCGTAGCCGTCCTGAACAATCCAGATAAAAACCCGATGTTCACGGTCGAAGAACGCGTTGCGATAATCGAGGAGATCATTCCCTCGGTGGAACACGGAAGCTGCCGTCTGACGGTGGACAGCTTTTCGGGCCTGACCGCCGAGTTCGCAAAACGCCGTGAAGCCATCGCTATCGTCCGAGGCATCCGGGCCGTGAGCGATTACGAGTACGAACTGCGAATGGCGTTGATGAATCGTAAACTTGAGCCGACAATCGAAACCGTTTTCCTAATGGCCGATGAGGAGTATTCTTACGTTTCGTCTACGCTGATGAAGCAGGTATTCCTGCTCGGCGGTCGGGTTGACGGCCTGATTCCCGAACTCGTTGAATCACGAATGCACGAAAAAAAGAAATAGCTGCAGAGTTCTCAAGGAACCCGATTGCCAACGGTTACCAGGACAAAATCACTTTCTAATATAATCTTCTTTCCCCTGTGTTCTCTGTGTGCTCTGTGGCAAAATGTCCGTTATGACTTTCCCGGTTTCCGATCGCGTAGCAAGAATGAAAGGCTCTTCGACGCTCCTTGCCGCACAAGCGGCGGCGGAGATGCGTGCGCAAGGGATAGATGTCATCGACCTTTCGGTTGGCGAACCGGATTTTGATACGCCGGAATTCATCAAAACGTATGCCTGGGAAGGGATTGAGAAGGGCTTCACGAAATATACCGCGACAGCAGGCTTGTTGGATTTTCGCAACGCCGTTATCGAATTTTACGCAAAGCGGTTCGGTGCCGAGATAAAACTGAATGAGGTCGCCGCGTCCTGCGGCGGTAAACAGGCGCTTTTCAATGCGGCATGCACACTTTTGAATCCCGGCGACGACGTTCTGATACCCAAACCGTATTGGGTCACGTTCCCGGAGATCATCACATTTTGCGGGGCGAACAGCGTTTTCATCGAAACCGAGCAGACTGATTTCATTCTCACCGCCGATCAGGTTGCAGCGGCGATAACGGACAAAACCAAACTTTTAATTATCAATTCGCCCAGCAACCCCTCGGGCCGCGTCATTCCGCCCGCAGAAATGAAGCGGATCGTCGAGGTTTGCGCCGCTCGCGGCATATACGTGTTGACGGACGAATGCTATCTGTTTTTCGCCTATCCGCCGGCCGAGCCGTTTTCGCTTGCGACGCTGCCTGATGAATTGCGGGAATACGTGTGCGTGGCGGGAAGCTTCTCAAAAACCTATGCCATGACCGGCTGGCGCGTCGGCTATACGATCGCGAACTCCGAATGGACCAAGGCAATGATCAAATTACAGAGCCATTCGGCGACTCACCCGACATCATTTGTTCAGTATGCGTGTGCCCGAGCCCTGCGTAATCCCGAGAAGTCAATGGCCGCCGTGTCCGCCATGACCAGCGAGTATGAACGGCGGCGGGATTGGTTCGTTCCGGCTTTGAACGAGATCGGCGGTTTTCAATGTTCTATGCCTGAAGGCGCTTTTTACGCCTTTGTGGACGTGCGGGAAATGCTTGGCGACAGATTCGCGACCTCTGCCGACGTTGCCGAGTTCCTGCTTCGCGAAGCTTACATAGTTGTGACGGACGGAGCCGGGTTCGGGGCCGACGGATTCATCCGTTTTTCGTACGCCACCTCGATGAAAAATTTGCAAAGAGCTGTCGAAAAAATGAAGGCCATGTTTGGTGAAAAAGGTGTCGCTGCGGCCTGATAAAACCAGCCAACCGGCGACGATGGTGAATTCGTTGTAATCCTTTATCACGACGTCATTACTTCATAGATCCTTTAGAGCCACTAATGCACGAATGAAGAATTCGTGCATTAGTGGCAAACAGACAAGCGACATTACCTAGCGGACGATTCTTTTGTAGCTCAACTTTGCTTCTCCGAAATTTACTATCAAAGCCAGCCGATTTCCCGATACTTTCAAATAATTTATAGCCTGGGCAACATGTTCATCAGCTATGCCCGCCATACCTTTAACTTCCAGGATGATCTGATCGAAGACAACAAAATCGGCATAAAACTTATGGGGTAAAATAATACCTTTATAATCAACAAAATATTCTTTTTCCCGTTCATACAAGATTCCGGCTCTTCGAAATTCGAGTTCCAGAGCGTCTTTGTAAACAATTTCCAGGAATCCGGCACCCAAATTGTTATGCACCTCCATGCAGATACCGATAATCTTGTAAGCTTCGTCCTTTAAAATAAGTTCCATAACTAATCGCCACAACTGCTCCCATCTCTTACCATTCGTGCATTCGTGGCTTATCGGTTTTTACCCTCCCGTCATCATTAGTCCTATCTCTTCGACCGACGCGGTTTTCGGATCGACTTCGCCGACGATCTTGCCTTCGCGAATTATCAGCAGCCGGTCGGCCAGCGCCGTGACTTCTTCTAATTCGGCGGACACCAGCAAAATCGCACGGCCTTTGTCGCGGAGATCGATCAACGAACGATGGATAAACTCGATCGCCCCGATGTCAACGCCGCGGGTCGGCTGCGATACCAGCAGCAGTTTTGGGTCGAGCTCGAACTCGCGACCGATGATCAGTTTTTGCTGGTTGCCGCCGGACAAGGATTTTGCGGTCAACTCAGGCATCGCCGGCCGCACGTCAAAATCTTCGATTATGCTTCGCACCCGCGTGTCCACGGCTGCCGAATCCAGAAAGCCCGCGGTGGAAGCAACGGGCGGACGATAATGCACGCCGAGGATAGAGTTTTCCGCCAAACTCGAATTGAGCAGCAGCCCGCGTTTATGCCGGTCTTCGGGAATGTGTGCAATGCCTAGTTCCTTCAGCTTTCTTGCCCCAAGTCCGGTGACATCGTGGCCTTCGAATTTTACCCGGCCGCTTTTTGGGTCGACCAGTCCGGCCAGGGCCTCGATCAACTCGGTTTGTCCATTGCCTTCGATGCCGGCAATGCCAACTATCTCGCCCGCCGCGACGCTGAACGAAACACCGTCAACGGCCATGCCGTGACGTCCCTCGACCGCCAAACCGTCAACCTGAAGTACGGTCGCCGCCGGCTTCGCATCGGTCTTTTCGACCCGCAACAGCACGTCGCGCCCGACGATCATCCTGGCAAGCTCTTTTGCACTCGTTTCCGCAGTCCGGACGTTCCCAACCGTTCGGCCGTCACGCATTACGGTCACTTCATCCGAGATGGCGAGGACCTCGTCCAGTTTGTGCGTGATGATCACGATTGTTTTTCCCTGCTCTTTCATTCGGCGCAGGATGTTGAAAAATTCTTCAACCTCTTGCGGCGAAAGGACGGCGGTCGGCTCGTCTAGGATCAGGAGGTCGGCGTTGCGATACAGAGCTTTGAGCAGCTCGACGCGCTGCTGCTGGCCGACGGAAAGGTCTTCGATAAGGGCTTGCGGATTTATGTTCAGCTTTAGTTCGTCGGAAAGGCTCTTGATGTTGCGGTTAGCTTGATCGAGATCGAGATTTATCGGTGAACCGGTTTCGGCGCCGAGAATAATATTCTCTGCAACGGTCATCGTATCGACCAGCATAAAATGCTGATGCACCATTCCGATGCCCAGTGCAATAGCGTCATGCGGATTGCGTATATTTACCGGCTTACCGTTCAACAATATCTCGCCGCCGTCCGGATTATAGAATCCGTAGACGATCTTCATTGCTGTCGATTTACCCGCACCATTCTCGCCAACGATCGCGTGGATCGTCGCACGATGCACGACCAACGAAACGTCGTCATTAGCGACACAATCACCAAAGGCTTTATGGATGTTTTTTAGTTCAAGCATTTGAACCTCCGCCATGTGCTGATCTCAATTCTTGCTCCAGCCACTTTGAGACGAAAAAACCCGCAGCCTTTATTTGATCAAGTGAATCCAAGAAATTGAGCAACCCTTCCGAGTCGGCAAGTTCAAGAAAGCCAAGTGTTCCAAGTACTCGAAGACCTCTTTCCAGTGCGACTGTCCGCCCGTCCATATCATCTATCAGAATACCGTCAGCCGATAATTCTTCCGCCAACAAGATCGCATCTCGCTCACCGGGATCAATGTCTTGAAGTTGTTGGTCGATTATCGGCTTTACTTTTCGAACCGACAACCAATCCGGTTTACGATCAAGATACCGCTTTATCTTGTCCGGTGTCGACGGAGCATTGAGCTCTCGATAGACCATTTCCGGAATGGCAATTTCGCCAAGAAGTATCGGCAGTAGATCAATTTCGTCGATCAAGATCAGATAGTGAATCGGCGTTGTGTCAGAAACAACTATCATCCAGCCAAAAGTTCCTTAAACGCTTTTCGCTCCAACTCCAAATCTTCGACAGAATAGTTTACCCACGCAACACCGTGACTCGCCAAAAATTCATAGACTTCGAACCGTGTTTCATAGCCCAACATTTTACGAATCTGATACGCGGAAAGTTGGCCCGTTTTGAACCCCTCTAAGGCGACCGTTTCGAGCACTTGTCGAGACAGATCATCGGCCGGCAAATGAAAGATACTGTTTGGAATTTCTACCTGGACAGACATAAACTTATTCTACATCAATCTTTCTAACCTGGGGCTCGTCATGACTGCGACACGCCTCGTCACCAAAACTCACCGATCGAGAAAGTCACTTCGCCATCGCGTCCGTCACCTTGATCTCGCCGGTGGCGATCTTTGATCGAGCTTCTTCGGCCTTTGCTATCACGTCGGGCGGTATTAGCGAGCGGTTGAAGTCATCCATGGCATAGGCGACACCATCTTTATCCAGACCAAAAACGTGAAAGCCGCCTTGAAACTTTCCGTCGAGGACCTCTTTTACAACATCATAAACAGCAATATCAACACGTTTTACCATCGAAGTAAGAACGAAGCCGGGTTTGACGCCGTTCTGATTGGAATCGACACCGATGACGAATTTGTTCGCCTCGCCCTTATCATTCTTGCCGTACTGTTCGACCGCGTCGAAGGCGCCGAGACCTGAATTGCCGGCTGCGGTAAACAGCACATCGGCACCTTTTTCGATTTGATTCAACGCCAACTCCTTTCCCTTGCCGGGATTGTTCCACGCGCCATCCGTCACGCCGACGTAGTTGGTCACGATCTTAATATTCGGGTTGACGTATTTCGCTCCTTCCTCATAGCCGGTGGCGAATTTGTGTATCAACGGAATATCCATGCCGCCGACAAAACCAAGTACGCCCGTTTTCGATTTCGATGCAGCTATCATGCCGACCAGAAATGACCCTTCATGCTCGCGAAATACGAGCGATGCAACATTCGATTTCGGTGTCTTGCCGTCCTTCTCAAAAATAGCGCCGTCGACGATAGCGAACTTAATGTTCGGATAGTCGTCGGCCACCTTCTGCAGAATCGGCCCCTGGGCGAAACCGATCCCGATTATGAGGTCGAAATTCCGTTCGGCAAAGGCACGCATCGCCGGGTCGATCGAAGTGGGATTTCCCGGCTCAACGTCGTAAAGACAAACGTTCAGCTCTTTTTCTGCACGTTTTACGCCATCCCACGCAGCCGCGTTGAATGACCGGTCGTTTTTGCCGCCGATATCGAAAACGATCCCGACTTTCGTGCTGCAGCCCGGCCGCATTGCCTCGGTTGTCGTCCCGCACGACGCGAGCATGATTACGGCGAGAAGCAAAATTCCCAAAACCGCTGCGAATCTCAAGTTCATAGTGATCACCTTTCGTTCCATTTGATGCGCCTCATAAGAGTAACGGCAAGCTCGAATTTCAACAAGACCGCCTCCCCGCCAAAGCCTAACTTCATTTCGGCTTCGGCGACGAGATAACCTGGCTGATTATGGGTGTCCTGGTTTGGGGAGTATTGCCGATGACATAAGCATTAGCAAGCTGAGACTCAACAAAGGCGGCCTGTTCAAGGCTTCGGCAATGCAGTAAGCCGGCTGGCTCAGCCTTCGAGATTTTGTCCCCAATGCGGGACAAACTCTCGTAACCGACGGCGTGATCGACCTTGTCGTCGGCCCTGATACGGCCGCCGCCGATCTCGCAAACGGCGTTGCCGATGGCGAGCGTGTCGATCGCGGTGACAAAACCGTCGCCTGTCGCTTTGATCTCGACCCTGAAAAGATCGCGGTCGATCAGCAGCTCAGGATCGTCACAAACCGCAAGATCGCCACCCTGCAGTTCGACATTTTCGCGAAACTTTTCGAACGCCGTCCCGTCGGTTAGCTTTGAGGTGGCAACCTGACGTGCCGCTTCCACACTCTCCGAAACACCGGCAAGCACCAGAAGGCGTGCCGAAAGCTCGACCGAAAGCTCTTTGGTATCGGCCCAGCTATCGTCCGATTCCCCTTTCAGTATTTGAATGCACTCGTAAACTTCGACGGCGTTTCCAACGTAACGGCCAAGCGGCTGGCTCATATCGGAGATGACGGCCTCGGTCCGCACGCCGAATTTCCGGCCGGTAAGCACTAATGCCTCGGCCAGCGCCGTGGAATCTTCGAGCGTCTGCATGAACGCACCCGAGCCGGTTTTGACGTCCAGTATAAGCGCGTCAAGCCCTTCCGCCAGTTTCTTCGACATGATCGACGCCACGATCAGTGGAATGCACGGCACGGTCGCCGTAGCGTCTCGGAGTGCGTAGATCTTCTTGTCGGCGGGAGCGATCTCGGCTGTTTGGCCGGTCATGGCAAAGCCGCATTTCTCGATCACGTTGTGAAACTCTTCAGTGGTTAATTTGACGTTGTAACCAGGAATGGCTTCGAGCTTATCAAGCGTCCCGCCCGTGTGCCCGAGGCCGCGGCCTGAGATCATCGGAACGGCCACGCCGCACGCCGCGACGATCGGCGCAATTACCAGCGAGGTCTTGTCGCCAACGCCGCCGGTCGAATGTTTATCACCCTTTGGCTTGTTGATCGACGAAAAATCGAGCACCTCGCCCGAATTGAGCATCGCGTCGGTAATCGCGTCCTGCTCCGCCAAACTCAAGCCCCGAATGACCATCGCCATGATCAACGCCGAGATCTGATAATCCGCCCACGACTTATCACAAACGCCGTCAATGAAAGCACGAATCTCGGCGTCGGAGAGTTCCCCGCCGTCGCGTTTCTTTGCAATTATTTCCTGTGGACGCATTTAATTTCGAAAACTACTCACCGGTCACTAGTGGTCCGTAATACTAATTAGGAAAGTACATCTTGATGCCCGTTCTTTTTGTGCACTTTGTGTCCGCCCTTTGTGATCTTTGTGTCAAGCGGTTCGGTTAAACACAAAATAGTCGGACCGTTAAGTTTTCCTGAGAAGCACGACGGCCTCGGCCCTTATCGCTCGCCGCTCGCCGACCGAGTCAACGCCTTCGCCGGTTTTTGCTTTTACGCTCACCTGGTTTGCTTCAATCTCTAACGCGTCGGCCAGGCCTTTTCGAATTTTGTCGATGTATCGCCGCAGTTTCGGGTGTTCGAGATGGACGGTCGAATCTACATTCGCGATCTCGTATCCACGCTGTTTCATTTCGCCAACGGCGAAGCGTAAAAACACAAAACTCTCGGCATTGTGCCAGCGTTCGTCGCTGTTCGGAAAATGCGTGCCGATGTCGCCGAGGGCGAGAGCACCGAAAATCGCGTCGGTGATCGCGTGGGTCAGCGCGTCGGCGTCCGAATGGCCTTCGGCACCGAAGTCCGACTCGACCGCGACACCGCCAAGTATCAGCGGCCTACCCGGCACCAGCCGATGTATGTCATTGCCAAATCCAATTCGAAACATGATCAAGTGAAGGACACGTGGTTTGGCTAATAGCTGTCAGCTATTAGCTATTAGCCAATCCTCATTACTAAGCAATGCCTCGGCGAAAGTCAGATCGTCAGGATGCGTGATCTTAATATTTCGAGAGCTGCCTTCGACGAAGGATATCGAATAGCGGAGCTTTTCGACCAGATAGCATTCATCCGTGACCGTCCCCGTCAAGTCTGCATTCTCGAACGCCCGCGTCAAAACGTCTTTGCGAAACACCTGCGGCGTCAAAGCTCGTCGCAGTTTATCACGGTCAAGCGTGTCTGCGATCTCGCCGCCGCGAACGGATTTGATCGTGTCGGTGACGGCGGCGACGAGACATGCGGCCCCGGTTTCTTTAGCCTTCCCGACAGTGCGTTCTATCTCGTCAATCGTAACGAACGGCCGGGCCCCGTCGTGGACGGCAACAAGATCGCATTCCGGGTCGACGGCACGCAACCCGTTCCGGACGGATTCGGCGCGGGTTCGTCCGCCGGCGACTATTTTTGCAAGCTTCGGGTAAACGGCAACAACCGCTTCGCATTGTGGAATGTAATTCTCGGCGACGACAAGCACGATCGAGTCGATCGACGGAGCGTCCTGAAAGCGTTCGATCGTATGAACGATTACCGGCTTGCCGTTGATCTCAATAAATTGTTTTGGAATTTCGGATCCGAACCGCTCTCCGCTGCCCGCGGCTACAATTATGGCTGTGTTCATTTCCGATAAAAGGAGGGTCAACTAACCATCGAGTTCTTCGATAATGGTCGTTTGCCTCAACTCGCGGGTCGCCTTGCGAAAGCCGAGCGAACGCGAATCATGAACGCCCATATTGCTTTCCGAGTGCTCTTCGTTCTTCTCTTCCCACAGGCGGCCAAAGATCATTTTTCCGGCGGTAGTTTGCAAAACACTTGTTACGGCGATATCGGCCGTTTTGCCGATCAGCCGCCGGGCGTTGTCCACCACCACCATCGTACCGTCATCGAGATAAGCAACGCCCTGGTTATATTCCTTGCCCTCTTTCAAAACAAAGACGCGCATCGCTTCGCCCGGCAGCACGACCGGTTTGAGAGCGTTTGCAAGCTCGTTGATGTTCAGCACCGAAACGCCGCGAAGCTGCGACACCTTGTTCAGATTGAAATCGTTCGTGACGATCACTGCATCAAGCTGTCTTCCCAGTTCGATCAATTTCAGATCGACCTCTTTAACTGCGGGAAAATCCTGTTCGAGGATTTGGATGTCCAGCTTGCTGTTGTTACGCAGGCGTTGGAGCATATCCAGCCCGCGTCGGCCGCGTTGGCGTTTTGACGAATCGGCCGAATCGGCCACCTGCTGCAATTCGGCAAGGATAAAATTCGGGATGATCAAGGTTCCACCAAGGAAACCAGTTTCTGAAACGTCCGCGATACGTCCGTCGATGATCACGGACGTGTCGAGGATCTTGTAATCACGTTTTACGTTCTTGTCGCTGAAGATCCCGCCCAAAGCGGAAAGGTCTAAATACTCGCCTTTGGCCGCACCGACCATCAGGCCGATGTATCCCATAAAGAATGCGAGCGAGATGGTCAGGAACGTCTGCATCTCGGCAGAAACGGCGGATTCTTCCTGAATCGAGATCAAAACACCAATAAGGAAAGCACCGACAATGCCCAATATCGAACCGATAGCGGCACCGATCAGCGTCTTGAGCGAAGCCCGGCGGACCCGCAATTCGAAGGCAATTATCAACAGACCGACGATCAAACCCAGCCCCGCCGAAAGAATGTGTCGCGTCGCCTGATCATTTGCACCTGAAAGGCCGAAACGGCTGGTATGCTCGAAAGGATTCAGGACGTAGCCTAGCAGGACTAGAAGCCCTACAAAAGCGATCCTGATTATGAGCACGTCGAGTTTCATCCCAACCAAAATTCTACCACGAAAGAGGACACGCCGGGCAATGATCAACCGTACGGCTCGATCACCCCAGCACAACGACTTCGCCGTTCAGTAAAGTGGACTCCGACGACAAAAGAAACAATATCGTCCTCGCTACGTCGTCGGAAGCGGTTTTCATTTGCGGCCGGAATAAGGGATCTTCTTCATTTTCTTCCGATTCGGCCGGGGCGCGCACCGCAACAGCATTGACCCGGAATTTCGAAGGAAGCGAGGTCGCAAACGACCTTGTAAGGCTGATGATAGCTGCCTGTGACGCCGCGAAAACCGGATCGCCGCTGTCGGCAAATGCCGTCGTGACATTGACGATCTTCGGCTTCGGCCTGTCCGCCATCAGATCCAAAACCGCCCGCGTTAGAAAACCTGCCGCACCGATGTTCTTTTTCAAAACGTCCAAAAATTCGGACTCCGCAATGGTTTGAAACGGCGATTCGGACTCGTATTTCAGACAATTGACGAGCAGATCGAGCCTGCCGAAAAGCCTTTCGACCTCGGCCGCGGCCTCGGCTGCACCGGCTTCGCCGGCCGGGTCGATACCGAAAGCATGAGCGAGCGTTCCGAGCTCGGTCAACTCGTTCATCGCGACGGCTTCACTGCGGGCGGCCGACGGAAACAGGCCGACGACGAAGCATCCGTTCAATGCAAGCTGCATTGAGACAGCACGGCCGATCGGG
>JABFSB010000181.1 GCA_013140875.1 Acidobacteriota bacterium | reverse complement strand
TTCCCCACGTATCCGAAACGACCGTCGAACCCGCCGTTCCGCTCGGTTCGAAATCCCAAACATAGAAGCCTCCGGTTGTTCTAAAAACCGCGACATCGGTCTTTCCGTCGCCGTCATAATCGCCCGGCACCACTCCGTCCGAAGCGAGGCCGAACTGTTCGGCGGACATCGAGCCGCCCGACAATTGCTTCCAAAAAACGCCGTTTCCACCGGTAGGACGCTGGACGACGAAATCCGATTTGCCGTCGCCGTCATAATCGCCGGGTGCTGGAAAATCGCCTGTTTGCCCCCACCCGACCGAATTATACACGGCTGTCGGCGACGTCTTGTAATACCAGAAGCTCTGAGCGCCCGATCTATACACCGCAAGATCGTCACGGCCGTCGCCGTCATAGTCGCCCACTATCCGAGGATTGTCTCCTGTCTGCCCGAACTGATCGATCCGTGCTGTGAGCGTCGCGCTCTGGATGATGTAGAACGTCGCGTTCGAGGGTCTGAAGACCGTTTCGTCGTCGATCCCGTCGCCGTCGTAATCACCCGCAATTATCTGATCGCCGCTGACTCCCCATTCGCGCGAAGGTGCCGGGCCGGTATCGTTTAGCGAATTCAGCCAGGTCAATTGCGACCCGGCACCGCCGGCGGCGCGGACAACAACGTGATCTGTACGTCCGTCACCGTTTATATCGACCACCGAGCGAGGCACTAAAATCTGTCCGCGAATTTCTCCGCCGGAATTATTTACCGTATGGATGTTGAAATAGAATAGTCCGGCTTTTAAGTTTGCAACCTGGGCAGGTGTGATGGCGAAAGTGGCGTTGTTGACCGAGCCGAAAGCCGCTCCACCAGCAGGTGCAAGATCGAAAAGCACCGGCGCGTTCACGCCCGGGGCCGCGGGGCCGTGAATATGACCGGCAATGACGTTGCTCGACAGAGGAACGGCTGCGGATCCGTAAGAAATCGAAACCGTTATCGAAGTTTCGGCCTCATTCAACGTGACCCGACCGAACCCTTTTGCCGCTGATGCATTTGTCGGCACTTCCTGTGCTCCATTCAAATATCCGGTAAAACTCTTTGTGACGCCCGGACCGCCGCCGCCGACGGTCCCGACATTTGTCGCACCCGGCGTCAGCGCCCCATCTGAAGGAAAGTTTGCGGTGCGAATGGTCGGGCTGTACGTGTTAGCGTCGTTTGTTCCCGTCATTGCTCCGGCATACCACGCTGCGGCTGAGTTTGCTGTCGTGTTCGTTGGGAAGCGAGTCGATGCTCCGATGACTCCACCGGTGGCGGTCAAATTCGTTCCGCCATACATAATGTCGCCTGCATCGCCATCGGTCCAGGCGACGGCGTCGAGAATGGTCGCCCCGGCAGGCAGGGCTTCGAGTGTTCCGTTATTGTCCGTATCGTAATCGGTATTCGCCGTGATGGCCGAAGCCGTGCTGATCAGCAGGAACGAGATCGTGCCGTTCTCCAGTCCATTAGCGGCATCGAGCAAGGTTGTTTGGAGGCGGGTCGTTTCAGGAGCATACGTTCTGGCTCCGCAGGCCGCCGTTCCGGTAATAACTATCAGACCATTGGAACCGAAGGCCGGTCCCGGAGAGCCGAAAGTCACCACAAAATCGGCGGTTCCCGATGGAGCGGCGTCACCTTCAAAGGCTACAAAATGTACGTTTTCGATTATTGCTCCGGGAGTTCCGCGAAGTTCGACGTATTCGCACGGCTGGTCCGTGCCGCCCGGATTAATGTCAAGTTCATTAATTAGCTGACCGAAGCCATTGAAAGAGAACAGGCCGCAGGTACAACATAGAGCGATCACCAGATATAACGATCTCTTCATCATTTTCTCCTTATTTCTGCCCGAGTCTGAAAACCTCGAGCAGCCCTCAATTGTGTTGGACTTTTCGGTGGGCCATGTGGCCGAATCTTGTTTGAAGAGCATCTTATCATAAATAAAAGGACTGATTGAAAGCCGACGGCGTGAATTGGCCGAAGGGTTGAAAACTTCGGTCTTTGAGCTGTTTTCTGCTAGAATCGAGACAAATTCAGTTGTAGGTTGAGGGTCAAGAATGCCACGTACGCGAGCAATTATTTTTCTACTTATTGCGTTCGGTATATTTTCCGCCGTAGAAGCCCAGGATAAAAAGCCCAAGGGCGACGATGATGAGGTTATTCGTGTAGACACGGAATTGGTTGAAGTTCCGATCGTGATAACGGATCGCGCGGGAAAGCCGTTGCTGAACCTGAAACAAACAAATTTTTCCGTTTCGGAAGACGGGAAACCGCAGCAGATAGCCGAATTTTCCGCGACGACCGCACCGTTCGAGATTGCCTTGCTTCTTGATACGTCGGGGTCGGCCCGCGGTGAACTACAGTTGATTCAGCGTGCCGCCCAGAACTTTATCAATTCGCTGCGGCCGGGAGATCGAGTGTCGATCGTAGCATTTAAGACTTCGACCAAAGACAATAAGGCGGAACCGACGAGCGAACTTTTGAGCGTTTTGACGAGTGACCGTGCCGCCCTTACTTCGGCTTTGGACAAGATTGGAACGAGCAACGGAACGCCTTACTATGATAGCTTATCGAAAATAGCGGAAACCGTTTTTGCCGAGCCCGCCAAAGGAGAGTTCCGGGGCAGGCGTGCGCTGGTTGCCCTTACGGACGGAGTCGATTCCACCAGCAAGGTCGATTTTACCGAGGTCCAGGAACAGCTGGCGAAATCCGGGATCGCGTGCTATTTCATCAAGGTAGACACGCGCGATTTCTTTGAACAGAACCTGCTCGGCGATTGTCAGATCGCGATTCGCTTTTCGCTGGCACAGATCCGAAGGTACTATCGAAAATTCTCGCCGAGTTCAAAGATCGAAACCGCGAGCGATTTTTGCCAGCTCGGAGATTTCGAGAGGCTGGCGATCAGTAAGAAGCTGTACGAACTTGCGGCCGAAGAAATGAACGCGCTCGCAAAAACCTCCGGCGGCAAGGTGTTTCCCGTCGGCGATCTTTCGGAAGCGAGGGTGGCGTTCAAGAGCGTAGCTGATGAAATAGGCACCAAGTACAGTCTCGGATATTATTCGTCAAATGAAAAAAAGGACGGCACCTTTAGGAGTATAAAGGTGGATGTGAAAGGGTTGCCGCCTGGTACGCAGGTGAGGGCCCGCGAAGGTTATACCGCTCCTGGAAAATAGTGAAACACCCATGTCATCAAGATTCAATCGAATTTGTCTGATGGTGCTTGATTCGGCGGGAATCGGCGAAATGCCGGATGCCGCGGATTGGGGCGACGCTGGCGCCGACACGCTCGGGCATATCCTGGAATCACGCAAGGTCGATCTGCCGAATCTGCAGCGGCTCGGTTTGGGAAATATCCGTCAACTGGAAGGTCTGCCCGCGATTGAAAATCCCATCGGAAGCTACGGCAAATGTACGCTTAAATCGAACGGCAAGGACACGACGACCGGCCATTGGGAG
>JABFSB010000325.1 GCA_013140875.1 Acidobacteriota bacterium | reverse complement strand
TATCTAGTGTTTCGCCGGCGACGTATTCCATGGCAATGAATGGCGTATCGCCGTCATCATTGACTTCATAGATCGTGCAGATGTGCGGGTGATTCAGGGCCGAAGCCGCCTGAGCTTCGCGTAGGAAGCGCTGAAGATGCTGATGATTCACCCCGGGATCAATAATGGTTTTCAAAGCCGCCTGCCGCCTGAGCCGTGTGTCTTCCGCTAAATAGACCTCGCCCATTCCGCCAGCTCCGAGCAAACTAATGATCTTGTAATGGCTTACGCTTTGGCCGACGCTAAATTTTGCCGTATTTTCGACAATTGCGTCCGCCACTTCACCGATCGCGGGTTGTTCCAAAAACCCGGCGGCTTCGTCGGAGTTTGCAAGCAGCGATTCGACCTCTCGGCGCACCGTCTCATCGCCGTTGAAATTCTCGTCAACAAAAAGCAGGCGCTCATTCGGCGGGTGTTTCAGCGCCGCATCAAATAATTGTTTCGCTTTTTGCCATTGATCGGGAGACATTAGTTCTACTTGGTGGCTTTGCCTCAAAAGCCCCAGACCTAATCAGGTTTTGGGGCATCGTTAAGCACTTTTGGTGCAAACTCAGGATTGATGCCAAGTTCAAAGATCGATTGTATCAGACAGCACAGATTGTGAGCCACGCAACGGGCAAGGGCTTCGTTCGTTTGTGCGGTCGGCGTTTTGCTTCTCAGCACAGCACCGAATTTCATCTTGAGCATTGAGAAAGTCGTTTCAGCGTTCGACCGCATTGAATATTTTCTAAGGAACTCAGGACGGTTCAAAGCGAACAGGTGAAATAGCTTGTCCCACAGTTCGTTACCAGACTTCGCACCCGCCCGATTATTCGACCGCCAAGCGATGTAAGGATACACACCGTTATCGACTGCCGTTTGCAGATTCGCTTTCGAGAGATAGCCGTTGTCGGCAAGCACTTCCGTAACGTCGAAGTTCCGCGAGGCCGCTTCCAGTAGCGGAGCAAAGTAGTTCATTTCGTGTTCCGTTTTCGCGGTAACGATGGCCGAACAGATCACGTTCGTTTTGACGCCAACTATCGCGTGAACTTTTTTCCATTCTCGCTTTGTAATCATCTGAGGCCGTTCGTACTTCGCATACTTCCACGAAAAGCCGTGAGTAACACCTAACGCGGTCGCATCCATTGCGAAGCTGGTTTCCAGAGCGGACAACGGACGCGCACTTTCTTCAACCAGCCATTCGAGAATCGGCGTCAATTCCGGTTTCTCGAAATAGCGAAATAACGAATTGTAATGCGGCTTGCGGGAAAGGTAGCCGAGCGTGTGAGCCATTTGCAGATCGACGTTGAACCGCCTACCGCTGAACGTCGAATAGGATTTGAAGATGCACGAAAACAACATATCCGCGAGAGGTAAACGCGGCCTACCGGTCGTCTGTGCGGGTTCTTCGACGCCGGAACACAACTGAGCCAACAAACGCTGAAATTCGCTTTTCTCGGAAGTCTGAGCCTGATTGTAGGCTGTCCAATTCTGGCCGTAGCTCTTGCGATATTTCGGCGGGAATGGAATCGGCTTTACCCGAACGTCGGCAACTTCCGAAAGCAACTCTTTTGCTCGGAACTGAGCGGCATAGATGTGCTTACAAAGAACCTGACGAAACATGTAGTCAGCGCAGTTACACGTCACCATTTCGAGATCGACTTTATAGCCCGTCGTCCCCGATTCAGAGGGAACGTGCCAGGCGTTTCCTTTCAGTTTTAATGCTCTGCGATTAGCAAGTGCAAGGCCGCGTGATTCTCTTAAGTTCGTTGTTGTGGTTTCCATTTTCACTCCGCAATTTCGCCGTTCTTACTTACAAGGTATATATTACTAAAGGTATATATACCTGTCAAGTAAATTATGCACTTGACGGTATATTATTTTAGGTATATATTTCGGAGATATGGCGAAAGAGAAAATCACAATATGGCGTTTCATATGTGAAAGGTGCAATCACGAATGGATTCCACGAAACACGGAAGACGAACCTAAGGTGTGCCCTAAGTGTAAGAGTCCGTACTGGAATAAACCGAGGAAAGAAAAGGCGGGAAAAACTAAATCGAACCTGAATACGGCAGTGACTTAATGTAGGCTTCCATAAATTCAAAATCCGGGCGTGCATTCTTTGCTGGAAGCTCGATTTTTATCTCTTCCATTCTGCCGTGACTGCATTTGCGGCCATAGTTGTAGCGATATTGCTCTTGATTGATGATCGTTACTATAAACAAGGCGCTATACCGATTCATCTCAAATCGCGGTACAAGTTTCTCAACATGGTCACTCGCGGAAAATGGTACGGGCTGGTATGCGCAATATCCCAAAACCGCGCTATCAACTGTTAGGACGTTGCCTTCCTCTGTATAGAAATCATAGAAGCCTTCGACGCCATTATTTGTTTCTTGCGTCGTAACATAGGGATACGAGCCAGAACCGTGTCGTTCCAGTTTTGCCAATGGAGTTGTCTTCGTGCCCGTGATATCAAAAAGCTCGTTCAGGTAAAAATAACGCCAACTTTTTTTATTAAGTGCAAGCTCTAACTGCTCGACCGGCGACCTGTCAATCCGTGACAATTCGGCAAAATCAACCTCTAAAAAATCATGTGGAATTTGATAAGGCAGAAGAATGTCCTTTAAGGTTTTATTCGCCTGTCTTCCGTAATTGTATTTATAGCGATTCGCGAAAATGCACTGGCAATAATAAATCAATTCCAGCTCACTGATTTCGTTTTTCGGGATTAGCGTGTAGACATCGCGACCGCTGTAATAGGGAACGGGCTGAAGAAAAGCCGACATAACGTATGTTCCGCCGCCCGCGACGGAAATCGTCCCGGCTGGATTCGGGGCGATTTCGGGATTGAATTTTACATAGGCAGAAACGCCGTTACTGTCTTTTTTTCTAGAAACAAATCTAATCGCTTCGGGATGATCGCTTTCGCATTGGTCAAGTTTATATAGCTCAAGATTGACCCCGTATTTTACTTCAAAAAGATCCGAAATTTTGGCAAGCTCTCGCATCCTATTTGTTCAATTCGTTGTATAGGAAATACTTTCTAACTTCTTTGGCGAAATCGGCTTTTGTTAATTGCTCATAATCAGTTTCCATAAAGGCTTCTGCGCACCATTCGTCCTCTGCCGAGACAACTTGGTTTACACTGAAACCGGGTTCCGCTTTACGGTTTAAGAAATAGTTGAGCCACTTTTCCTTAACGGATTGCCACGCACCCAAAGCGTCGATCCGCCCTTTGCCTTTACGTTTAACGAAACCGTCATCTTTGTAGTATCCGAAATAAGTTTCCTTCGTCGCAGGGTGCGGCCTATGCGCCGTGAAAATCATCACGCACGCGATAACGCCAACATTAGAGTTAAAAAACAGTTCGTTCGGCATGGATAGGACGGCTTCCAGCGTGTGGTTTTTCAATAGTTCAACTTTAAGCTCATATATTCTTCCT
>JABFSB010000151.1 GCA_013140875.1 Acidobacteriota bacterium | reverse complement strand
AGCCTGGGCCGCGTCTTCGGCAATTTCGCCGACGGGTGGTTACTACCAATTTTTCCCGTCGATCGCCAACTCCAACGGCTCTCAGTACATAGTTTGGACTGAAACAACAGATGCATCCGGCTATCCGTCCGAGAATCCCGCCACTGGCCGCGTGACCTTTGCCAAGCGGCTGCAGGGCGCGACAACGTGGACGAAATCGAATATCACCGGCGTCGCCAACAACGTATGGAGCAGCATCAGGTGGTCGTCGCACCGAATCAACGGCGGCACCATCGACATAGTTTATTCGACCGGGGCGGCTAGTCCGTTTGGTTTGAAATACCAATCGCTCGGCGTTTGGGGACAATAGCCGCCGAAAAAGAAATATTTGCAGAAGTAATAAGGAGAATTATGAAGAACTTTTTTGATTTTACGGGCAAGGTGGTTTTGGTCACCGGAGCCTCAAGCGGCATCGGGCGCGCAACCGCCGAACTCTTCGGCCAATGCGGAGCTTCGGTCGCCGTCAGCTATCTGAAGAATCGTGCCGGGGCCGAGGCCGCGGTCGCCGCGATCTCAAGCAACGGCCACGGCGCGGCCGCGGTCGCCGGTGGGCTTACAACCGGGACGGTCACGACTACCGCGATGGCCGTGCAGGCCGACGTTACGAGAAACAGCGAAGTGGTGCGAATGGTCCGCGAAGTAGAGGACCAGATGGGCGGGCTCGACATACTGGTCAACAACGCCGGATCGCTGGTCGAACGCTTAAAAACTCTTGAGCTGACCGAGGATCGCTGGAATGAGGTAATGAACCTCAATGCGACCAGCGGCTTTTTTGCGGCCCAGGCTGGACTGGTGTATTTCAAGTAACGCACATCCGTTTTGGCGGATGCGTTCGCTTCCCGCCAGACGAGGTGAATTTTGTTTCCGGAGTCGATCGCCGCACTCGGATGGCGTTGGTCGAGGCCTGCGGGGCTGACCGCGCTCCAGCCCGAAAACGACGCGCCACCGTTCGTCGATGTAGAAAAAAGAATGTTTTGTTCACCGGTTGAAGACCAATAACCATAGGCGACGACAAATATCTTGCCGGCGGAATCGACGACGATCGTCGGGCGGGACTGGTTTGTTGATAACGCCGCAACGTTTATCCAACTTGTCCAGAAATTGCCACCGTCGGTCGATTTGATAAACTTTGCCTGTGGCGAGCTGTGTGATGAATCGTGGCCTTCCCAAACGACATACATAATGTTGTTGCCGTCCACATAAACGACCGGATGTTCCTGCCAAAGATCGGACCCGTTGTAGCCCGAAACCGGCGCGATGTTGCGCCACGCCGACCAGGTAAGTCCGAGGTCCGTCGATTTGCTGTACTTTATCTGGCGTTGATTCGTGCCGGAGTTTCCTGAATCCTGGCCGTACCACGTAACGTGCAATGTATTGCTTCCGTCAATCGCTATCGAAGGAACCCGCTGATTAAAGCTACCTGAAACGGTCGAAATCGGCGTGGAAGGAACGTTCCAGGTGCTGCCGCCGTTGGAAGATTTGGCGACAAAAATTTGATAGTAGCTGTTGTATTTTTTTCGAAACGCCGCGTAAAGATTTCCGCTCGCATCGCGAACGATTTTTCGGCCGTCGGGATAGCCGAGTGCTTTGCCATCCTCGGATGTTCCAAAAGTAGTTTGGCCGAACACAGTTGCCGATGAAATCAAAAAAAGCAACGCCATCGAAAATACGATCTGAGGTAATGCATTTTTTCTGGTCATAATTCTTCCTCCGTTCAATCTCTTGGGTGCCTGCTGTCTGCTATCACAAGCCGTTCGGTCCGACATCGGTCGTTGTCAGCGGGCGGCGAACGATCGACGCGGTCGAATATTCGTCCGCCCCGATGTCTCTTGTTCCCGTCCTGCTCTGGCCGTCGAAGTCGGTCGTCAGATAGCCGTAATTCGCGGAATTGACCGATGCGTTTACCGCCGGGCTGTTCGACGCAATTCTATAAACACTGAACTGGCCAAGTGAAAGCAGCGGGTTCACACGCGTAAAGCCCGAAGCCGGAATAATTCCGTTGCTTGCCGCACCCCACAAAATATTTCCTTCCCAGATAGTGCCGGATGGCGTACCGCTGCTGCTTGAAACCAGCGTTCCCGAATCGCTTTGCAGAATATTGTTCGCAAAAACGGTCCCGGTCGCCGGGAAACTGCTTGTGCCCTGCAATCCGAAAACGACGTTGGTCGAATTACCGACAAATGTGTTGAAGGCGACAATGCAGTTGTTCGGCTGGTCATAGCCCGTGTTGCCGCCCGGAGCGTCGGCGATATTTCCGTTGCCTATGCCGAGCGTGCTGAGAACGCCGGTTCCCGAATCACCCGAAAAATAGTTTCCGATGATCTTATGGTTATCTCCGTAAAATCTAATTCCGTTCTGGCCGTCGATCAGGAAATTGCCTTCGACCGTATTGTCGTCGCCGTGCCGCAAAACGATCGAGCCCGTGTTGTTGCGAAGCGTGTTGTATCTGATCGTGTTGCTTGACGACTTGTTCGAAAAAACCTCGACATCACCGGTGTTGCTCTCGAACAGGTTGAATTCGATCAAACCGAAAGCGTCGATATTCTGGCGGTTGCTGTCACCAAAGCGAATCGCCTCGCCGCCGTTCGCTCCGGTAAAGGTTTGGCCGTGCAGATAATTGTGGTCGATGCGAACTCGCTTCGACATATCGTACGGGCTCGACGTGCCGTAGACGACGATGAAGCAGCCTTCGGCCGGCTTATTCGCGTATTCGTTGTGATCGATCCGGTGGTCGTCGCCGGCACCCGTGATGTAGGTCCAATAGGCCTTGATCGAATCGGTCATGTGAAAATAATTTCGCGTGATGCGGCAATTATTCGAACCGTTCAAATTAAGTCCGTCCGCGCCCGAACTGCCCGTGCTGCCGGTGAACCTAAAGCCCTGAATAATGATGTATGAAGAACTCGTTACGTTAAACGCCCCGGTGCCAGTAAAAGTAACGCCGAGGATCGAAGCGGCCTGGATCACGATCGGATTTGCCGCGGTTCCGTTTTTCGAACTTACGCTAACTGACGCGCTCAGGCTGTAGCTGCCATTTACCAGAACGATGTGGTCACCCGGTATCGCATTGTTGATCGCGGTCTGTAACGTAGATACAGAGCTGACATTGACCGTTCGTAGTGCCGCCGGAATGCCGTCCGAAGGCGTTGGCGTTGGAGTCGGAGTCGGAGTCGCGGTCGGCGTAGGAGTCGGCGGCGGCGTGCCGACGGTCACATTCAAATTATCGAAAGTGCAGGTGTCGTTGCGGCTGCCGAAGCCTACTTTGCCCGTCAAAAACGTCGCGTCCGAGGCCGAGGCCAGCGCTACGTTGTTTCGATAGACCACGATAGATGTTCCTGAACGCTCGATCTTTACCGAATACGTTGTGCCCGGAGTTATCAGGTCCGTGATGTCGGCGATCTGTGTCTGCGTGCCGCCCGACACGCGGA
>JABFSB010000090.1 GCA_013140875.1 Acidobacteriota bacterium | reverse complement strand
GTCCGGCCCTCGCCGTTCGAAACCATCTTTACGCCCGAACCGTCGATGTTCATCCGGTAGATCTGGTCGCATCCGCGGCCGTCTCGTTTTGATTGAAACGAAAGCTGTTTACCGTCAGATGAAAAATACGCTTCAGCGTTCTCGCCGCCGAAGGTGAGCTGTTTGATATTCTTTAAGTGTTTTTCGCCGTCGACGGCCAGGCTCGGCCCCTGCGCAAAAGTATTGACACACGCGAGAAAAACCAGAAAAATGAAGGGCAATTTATATCTCATAAATCTAATGCTATTATCCTCAATGAGAGCAAGCGGCATCCGAAAAGATAAGTTTAACGAATAACCCTATTAAATGAAAATCGTTTTCAATAAGAAACGGTTTCGCCAATTTGGCCTGAGGAATTATTAGTTCGGAGATCTATGGCGTTTGAAACAAACAAAGATGTTTTGGAGTGGTACGAAAAACAGGATCGTACCCTGACCAATGAGTTTATCGACGGCCTGCCGTGGCACACCGTAAAGGACACGCCGCTCGATCCTAAATTTATTCCGGTGCTGCTTTACATGCGCGATGTCGAGGTGTTGACCGACATGTACCATCGCGAGCTGCAGCGGACGCCGACGGGCCGCGATCCGGTTATTTCAAAATTCATGGAGCGCTGGGGAATTGAAGAAATTACGCACGGGCAGGTGATAAACCGTTTCCTGAACGAAGCCGGTTATGAAACCCCGGAAGATTGGCAGAATCAAACGCACCGGAACGTTACAAAGACCTATCATACGTACACTTATTTGCTCACGACGCTGACCAATCTGCTTGGCAGCCGCTTTACCGGAACGCACATGGCGTTCGGGGCGATTCATGAGATGTCCACGGCACAGGCCTATCGGCGAATGAAAGAGCTTGCCAACCATCCGGTGCTGTCGATGATCCTCGAGGGCATCATTCGTGAGGAAGCCGCCCATACACATTTTTATTGGAGCGTCGCAAAACTCGAGCTGCAAAAAAGCACGACCGCGCAAAAAATAGCCCGGAAGGTGATCGAGACTTTCTACGTTCCGGTCGGCCAGGGTTCGCTTGCGAAAAAGCGTGCCGAATATTCCGTGGCAACGCTTTTCAGCGGCGAAGGCGGCGTCGACCAGATCGACCGGACCGTGACACAGCGGGCCCGCCAGCTTCCGGGCCTTGCCGGCCTAACCAAGGTTACAACGCGTATCGGCGGCATCTGCGAAAAGTTTCGCCCAAGCAAAATCGCGGCTGCCGCGGCTTTACTTATTTCGGTAAATCTCCACGCCATCCTTTAGCTCGACGGTGATCTTCCCCTCGTTCTCGGCGTAGTCAAGATGTGCAACCGCTTCCGAAATCGCGAGAAAGCGGTGAACGTCGTGGTTGCCCGCGTTCGGGAATAAGGTTTGTGCCACTTCGAAAGCCGTCGAGCCTTGCTTTGAGATTAACGCGATTACCCTTGCTTGCCGATCGTCAATGGCTCGTACATATCGGTTGAATATCTCATCAAAATCCGTCACCGGTTCACCGTGGCCGCCGTAAGCAAGCGTGGGCGAATAGCTTTTTAGTTTTGCAAGGCTGACCAAATATTCGGCCAGCGATCGAAAACGTTTGTCCGGATCGATCGGGTCGGACGAAAGTATCGGGTTCGGCGTGATCCGTTTCAGGACGCAGTCGCCGCAGATCAGCGTTCGGTTGGCTTCGCGGACAAACGAACATGAACCGGGCGTATGACCGGGCGTATGAAGTACTTTGATCATGCCGCTTGCAAACTCAAGCTCGTCGTTATCGTTAAGCGGCTTGAGATCGCCGTCGGCAAGCGAATCGGTCAGCAGACTTATCTCACTGTACAACTCGCGCATCTCGTTGAAAACCTTTTCGGGCACGCCCGATCGCAGCAAGAGTTTTCGATTCGCTTCTTGCGAAAGACGGCCGGTCAGGTGTCCGCCTTCCCAATCGTGCAGATATATGTCGGCGTCCTTCGCTTCGTCGCGGACCTGTCTCGCAAGGCCGCAATGATCCTCGTGGGCATGCGTCAGGACAATTCGCCTGACATCCGTAAACTTTATCCCGTTTTCCGCCAGTCCGCGCCTCAACGCCTCAGTCGCCTCGGGTGTTTTCGGCCCGACATCGATCAGGGTCACCGGATCTTCGCGGATCAGGTAAACATTGACGTCACCGACGTAAAACGGCGTCGGAATCGAAAGCGGAACGATTTTCATTACCTGCGATTGTCGATTTGCGATTCGCGATTGTCAAAAGTGGCAGTGCAAGTGAATGCGGAAGCCCGCGCGTTAGCAAGGGCGTAATGAGGGCGTTGCAAATTACGCCCTTGCTAACGCGCGGGCTTCTGCACCGTGAGGTCACATTTCCGTCAGTATTCTCTAATGCGGTAGACTGGATGGACAGTGAGATCGCAAATCGACAATCGCAAATCGCAAATCGCAATAGTCGGCGGCGGGCCGGCGGGTTCGAGCGCCGCCATCAGGCTTGCGGACAGAGGGTTTGAAGTGACGCTTATCGAGCGTGAGAAATTTCCGCGCCACAAGCTTTGCGGCGAGTTCATCTCTCCCGAATGCCTTACGCATTTTGCGGAATTGGGCGTGCTCGACGAGATGCTTGCGGCTGGCGGAGAGCGTATTCACGAAACACGATTCTTCGACCGCAAGGGGAGAAGCTTTGCTATTCCAAGCGGCCTGTTAGACCACAAAAGGGCAGCCCTCGGCCTTAGCCGTTCCGCAATGGACGCAATCCTACTTGATCACGCCCGGAGGTCGGGTGTGAAAGTCTTCGATGGCACGAGGTTATCGGAGGCCTTCATCGAGGATGAGGTCCTGAAGGCGATTTCAGTTGTCGACGAAAATGCCTGCACCGAAATTGTCTCGGCCAACCTGTTTATCGACGCCTCCGGCCGCAATAACGCTCTCTGTCGTCTTGTGCAAAGATCGCAAGACGACTCCTCGAAACCAGCAGCCAAAGCGTCCGTCGCTGTCGGGTTCAAGAATCATTTCCGCGACGTTAAGATCGAGCCCGGCGTTTGCGAGATATTCTCCTTTCCGCGCGGTTACGGCGGCCTCAGCTCGGTTGAGAACGGAGCGGCAAATCTTTGTTTTTTGATGGACCCCAAAATAGTGCGGAAGATCGGCTCCGATCCCGCAAAGCTCGTCGAGCGGGCCGTTTGCTCCAACGTACGAGCGGCTAAGGCTCTGGAAAATGCTTCCGCGGCGGCCGATTGGCTGGCGGTTTCGATAAGCTCTTTTGGCCGGACGCCGGCCTCGCCGATCAAAAATCTCTTTGCTGTCGGCGATTCCGCCGCGTTTATCGACCCGTTTACCGGGAGTGGAATGCTTATGGCCTTCGAGAGTTCGGCCCTGCTTTCGATGGCAATCGCGGAACACGCACCGATAACGGAGAGAATAGTGGCCGAATACAGTCTATTGAGAGAACAAGCTTTCTCCCGCCGCCTTCGGGTTTGCTCGCTGCTCAGAAAAGCGGCCTTTGCCCCCTTTATCCCAACAGCTACGATCCGGTTCTTAGCCTTCAGCAAACGCAGTCGAAATTATATCGCTTCCATGACCCGCTCCTACGAAAAGCACAGCCTCAATACGCGTAACGCCCCAAGTTAGTTACTTTTTGAGATTCGTTGACCGCCCTTTTCTTCCTCCTACCTCTAATTCCTTTCCTTCCGTGGTTAAGAGAATTGACCACAGATGAAGAGGAAAAAGAGGAACAAGACAAAACGAAAAAGCAGAAAGCTCGCCGCTCAACACGAATTAGTAGACCACCGAGCGACAAGTTTGCTTGCCTATTCGTCCGATTTAGGATACAAACTTCAAAGCACATCTATTCCGAAGCAATAGTCAGCGGCGTCGACAGAAAAATTCAGTAAAATTCTGGTCCCGATCCGGACATAAAAGTCTACCTCAATTCCGACAGCGGTATTCGCGGACGAAGCTCGGTAAAAGACATATTTTAGGAGAAATATCCATGAGAGAAGTTACCTCAAGACTTTATGAGACCTGCGTCAGGTTTGCCTGCGCGGCGTTGATTGCCGCCTTCGCGGCAGCGATGGCGTTTGGACAAACGCAGGCGACGGCCGCCGACCTCGCGGGAACGGTTACCGATCCGACAGGGGCCGTCGTTTCGGGTGCAACGATCGCGGTACGAAATACCGCTACCGGCATTTCCAGGACGGTCACGGCGAGCGGCGAAGGAAAATACCAGTTTATCGGACTGCCGCCCGGTGAATATGAGGTAAGCGCCGAGGCTGCTACTTTTAAAAAGGGCGTCATTTCCGGGGTTCGCCTGACGGTCGGCCAAGCCGCTGATCTGACAATAAAGCTCGAACTTGGTGAAGCGTCTGCCGTCGTTAACGTTACCGGTGAGGACGTCCAATTGATCGAAACCGCCCGAACTACGGTCGCAAACACTATCGGCCAGGAGCGCATCGAAAACCTTCCGATCAATGAACGCAGTGCAACCGGTTTTGCTTTAACACTTTCGACGGTAGGCCGCGATAACGGACGCCCGATCGGGCCCGCGCCAACATCAGGCTTGAACATCGGCGGCCAACGCGGTCGCTCGACGCAGGTAAACGTCGATGGGGCCGACTTTACCGATAACTCGATAAACGCGTCCCGCTCGACCGTTTCGCAGGAAGCGGTGCAGGAATATCAGGTTTCGACTAACTCATACACGGCCGAATTCGGGCGCGCCACAGGCGGCATCGTAAACGTCGTTACAAAACGCGGGACCAACTCTTTCAGCGGAAACGTGTTCGGCTTTATTCGCGACAAGAGCATTCAGGCGCGGAATCCGTTCGCGCCGATAAAATCAGCCTATACGCGGACCCAGTTCGGCGGAACGATCGGCGGACCGATCATTGAGGACAAAACATTCTTTTTCGCGTCGTTCGAACGCCGGCAGCGGAACGAATCCGGCTTTTTCACGAGCAACCCGGCCGCCGGCCTGACTGCGTCGGCAACTATTCCGGTAATTGCGGGCCTAAATCCGATAGCACGAACATTCAATAACCTGACGCCGCAGCAGGCCGCGTTTATCAACACTTTGGTAGGCAGCGGTGTGGCAGCCAATATTTGCGCCGCACGGGCATACGGATTTTTTGCCGCCAGCGGAAGCGCGACAGCGCTTAGCGGTTCGAATCCGCTGATCAGCCCGAACGACGGAAGCGGCTGTCCGGCGATATCCCCGATCTTGCCCGGAGTGATCGGAAGCCGGTTTTTAACGACTGGAGCTCCGGTCCCGGTTGGTACGACCAATTCCGCCGGTCAGTTCATTGCTTTTCGGCCGCTGAATGACCTTCTGAGGGTTTTCCGGTTACAGACCGCAGTAACTTTTTCTCGGTCCGCGGCGACCACAGCTTTAGCCAGAACCATCAGCTTACGGTGCGTTTTGGTTACAATCCGGGAACGGTAACTGGTATCCAGGTCGAATCGCAGAACCAATCGCTCGGCCAAAACGATTTTTCGCGAACCGGTATTACCGAGGTCAAGGACCTTTCTTTTTCAGCCAGTCTCAACTCGGTCGTTACCACGAATACGGCCAACGAGCTTCGATTTAGCTATGGACGGCGGCAGACATCTTTCAGGTCGCAAAACCCTGATGCGGTTGCATTTAACATTTCGGGTACAGCTTTCATCGGCCGCGAACTGTTCTCGCCGGTCGACCGGGTCGAGACCCGCTACCAGTTTGCCGATAACTTTAACTGGGTCGTCGGAGATCATTCGTTCAAATTCGGCGGCGACTTGAACTTTGTTCGGATTCCCGAGGCGTTATTCGAATTGAACTTCGCCGGCCTCTTCAATTTTGGCGATTTTGCCGCGTCCAATCTCGGCTTTCCAGCCACGGCGCCTGCGTTCACGCCTGTCCAGTCATATGGACTCGGACTTCCGTCCCTCTACGTTCAGGGGTTTGGCAATCCGATAAGCAAGATCAAAAATACTCCGCTGGCCTTTTTCGCTCAGGATTCGTGGCGTGCGACCAGCAGGCTCACCCTAAATTACGGTATTCGATACGATCTTGAACTGACCGAGACTATCACTCCGGTCGCGTTTCAGGACCCGCTGTCGGGCATCAGCCTGTCTTCGGCTGACATTCTTGCGGCGCAGGACGTTTTGGGCGTACAGCAGGGCATTCCGCGTGACACCAACAACTGGGCCCCGCGATTTGGATTTGCTTACGATGTCAGGGGTAACGGGAAAACAGTCATCCGCGGGGCATTCGGCCTGTTCTACGACCACCCGCTGCTCGCCGTCGCTTTCAACTCGGACATTGCGGATGCCGCCCAGCAGCAGCAGGCTGTGTTGACCGCCGGCTCGCCGCTGCCGCGTGACACCACTACGGGAGCAGCGACACTGTTGAATGCGGCCCTTGTTTTCCAGGGAACGGTATGCGGTGCTCAAGGTTCCAATGCTGCCCTCTGTGCGGCATTCGGCAACCCGGTCACTCCGGGCGTTGCTTCGAGCGCCCAATACCAGTTCGGCCGCCAACGCTTCAATGACCAGACCTTCTCCGGCTTTGGACCCGTGCTGCCGTTCATACTGCCGATCGCAAAGGATTTTCAATACGCTTCGGCAACTCAGGGGAATATCGGTTTTGAGACCGAGATCGCCAAAAACATGTCGCTTTCGGCTTCGTACATTTATGTCGGAGCACATCATTTGCCGCATCCGACGGACCTAAACTCTCCGAACACGGCGCTTCAGATCCAGAACTTCCAGCGGTTCTTTGGCGGCGCTTTGCCAACCTCGACCCAGCAGGCGATTGCGTTTTCGATCGCATCGACCGCTCCCGGCTCCGCCACGGGCGTAGGTTGTGCCGTAGTCATCCCCGGCATGGTCGCACAGTGTCCGACCGGACGTGTAGTCGCACCGGCAATCGCGAATTTCTTCCGCCCAAATGCACCGAACTACTTCCTCGCCCGTGCCCTTTCCGGCGGAGCGGTGACAAAAGCCGTTCTTGATTCGCAGCTTGGCGGCAGCCTTAGATCGCCGGGTACTCTTTCGCCGTTCGGTTCGGTGAACGCTCAGATTTCGGACGGCAATTCGATATACAACGCCCTGAATGTGGAATTGAAACGACGCTTTGCGAATAATTTCCAGTTCCTGGCTTCTTATACGATATCGGAATCGGTCGATGATTCGTCCGACCTTCAGACGCTGCTTATTGCCCAGGATGTCAACAACTTCCGTGCGGAGCGGGCACCGTCGCTTTTCGACCAGCGTCACCGGTTCGTTTTCAGCGGTGTACTTGCTTCGCCATCGGGATGGAGAAGGGGCGACAGCGGCTGGAAGAAATTCTTCGCCGATTTTACGGTCGCGCCGATAATCGAACTCTCTTCGGGAAGGCCGTTCAACATCATCACGAACGTTGACGCAAACAACGACCAGTCGACCCAGACGGACCGTCCGAGCGTTAACGCCGACGGTACGCTCTGCGTTCCCGGCGATATTGGCTGCATAACGCCGCTGATCACCGACGGGCGTTTCTCAACCGGAACATTAGGACGTAATCGGGCGATCACCCACGGGTACGCCTCGTTCGATCTTAGATTGACGCGTGCATTCCATTTCACGGAAAGCATACGGCTGGACCTGATCGCCGAAGGCTTCAACCTCTTTAACCGATTCAATGAGGCGTCCGCATCGCCGAATTACCGCGATGTTAATGCTTTTAATCAAAAATCATCCAGCTTTACGTATTTCAGCCTTCCCACGGCTGCCTACGATCCGCGTCAGTTCCAGTTTGGAATGAAACTGAACTTCTGATCCCTCGGTGACGAGCGGTAAAGTAAAGAGGCTGTCTTAAGAAGGCGGCCTCTTTTTAGTTGCCCTTTGGCGGAAGCGTAAACCTGCAAAAGGCTGGATTTCTTTTTGGCTTTGTATCATCGATAATTGGAAATGTGAAAGATCTGGCCGCCAAAATTAGGGGATTTGCACTTGAGCTTGGGATCGATAAGATTGGCTTTGCCAAACCCGAGACGCTTGCCGGTGAGGGCAAAGACCTAAGGCAATGGCTCTCAAAAGGCTTTCACGGCGAAATGGCCTGGATGGAACGCGATCCCGAAAAAAGGTCCGATCCAAAGCTAATTTTTCCCGAAGCCAAAAGCCTGATCGTCGCCGCGGTGAATTACTTTACACCGTACGAACACACGGGCAGTGAATCGCACGGCAAAATCTCACGATACGCTTGGGGCGACGATTATCATGAGATCGTAAAAGCAAAACTGGCGGCGTTGCTCTACCGGATAAAGGTTGAGCGACCCGATGCACAGGGCAAAATCTGCGTCGATACTTCGCCGATAATGGATAAGGCCTGGGCCGTTCGTGCCGGTTTAGGCTGGTTGGGTAAGCACTCTAACGTTATTTCGCCGGATATCGGATCCTGGTTTTTTATCGGCGAAATACTTCTCGATTTCGAACTTACGTACGACGATCAGCCTATCGCCGACCATTGCGGAACTTGCACAGCTTGTATCGACGCGTGCCCGACAGCGGCGATAGTCGAGCCGTACGTAGTCGATTCCAGAAAGTGCATCTCATACGGAACAATCGAGCTGCGGGATGAGAAATTGCCGGACGATATTGCCGCAAACCTTAACGGGTGGCTCTACGGCTGCGATATCTGTCAGGACGTGTGCCCGTGGAACCGGTTTGAGAAACCGTCGAGTGAGCCGGGTTTCGCACCAAGGAATGATGCGACATCGCTCGATCTGCAGCAACTTGAGTCGATGGAACCCGCGGCATATGCCGAACGCTTTCGCCGCTCGGCAATTAAGCGAACAAAACTTGGCGGGTTAAAACGCAATGCGGCCGCTCTTCGTTCTCGCTCATAAGCCTGTCGCGACCTGTTTCCAAACCTTGTGCGGACGCTGTATGATTTAGTTCCAATGCTTCTTGATGCTCATAACCGGACGATCCGCGATCTGCGAATTTCTTTGACAGACCGCTGTAATTTCCGGTGTTTCTATTGCCTGCCGCATGGCGAGCCGTCCTGGGCAAAAAAGGAAAAGCTTCTTTCGTTCGAAGAGCTTGAGTATCTGGCGGAAATTTTTGTTTCGCTCGGAATTGAGAAAATACGCCTGACCGGCGGTGAACCGTTGATCAGACGCGACGTTCCCGTTTTAGTCGAAAAATTGTCCCGGCTAAAGCCGAAGCTTTCGGATATCGCCCTGACAACGAACGGTTACGATTTTGCCCGTCATTCCGAAGCGTTGAAAGCGGCCGGTTTGGACCGTGTCACGTTCAGCCTGGATACACTGCGTCGGGACCGGTTTGAGGAGATCACTGCCGTCGATGCTCTTGAGAAAGTCCTCGATGCGATCGAAACCGCGCGTCGCCTCGGTTTTGATCCCGTAAAGGTCAACGCTGTGATCGTTCGCGGACGTAATGACGACGAACTCGTCGAGTTCGCTCGGTTTGCCCGCGAGAACGAAGTCAGCTTTCGGTTTATCGAATTTATGCCGCTCGATTCGGGCCATGACTGGAGCCGCGAAATGGTCGTGCCTGGAAAGGAGATCTATCAAAAGATAAACGAAGTGTTCCCTTTAAAACTGATCGAAACAACCCGCGGCAGCGGAACCGCGTGGAAATATGAATTCGCCGCTGGGGTTAAAGGCGAGATAGGTATAATAGCACCCGTGACCGAAATGTTCTGCGGAGCATGTTCCCGGATCCGCCTCACTGCCGACGGGCAGATCAGAACGTGCCTCTTCTCAACGACCGAGCACGATCTTCGCGGCCTGCTTCGCGTCGGAGCGTCACACGCAGAACTAACCGACTTCATCAAGGCCGCCGTCCTAAAAAAAGAACCGAGCCATCGTATCAATGACCCGGCCTTCGTTCAGCCCGAAAGGACGATGAGTTTTATTGGAGGCTAGGTCTTTAGGCAGTCGCCGCGAGCAACGCGGTTTCGACAGCTTGAGGCAGCTCAACCGGCACAAAATAACTAGCCGAAAAAAGGTAGTCTTCACCGGACTCATCAATTACCCTGATCATGTTGTGCCTCGCTCCGCGATCATCGGAACGCACGCGATAGACCTTCCAGAGTTGTAATGAAGCGGGGTAGTCTTTGTTATTTATACAAATTGCGAAAGTTGATCCCTCGTTCATAAGATGCTCTTAATTTTCATTTCCACTTTTCCAACGCCGTAAGCCTCGTACCAGTGGATTTCAGCTTCGCATTCCTCGCCATCATCCAGGAATCGAATCATTGCGAAGCCTTTTAGCTTACGCCAGCGTCCGCTTCCATATCTCTTTCGCAACCATTCGATGTCTCGAATTCTTTCGCCAACGGCGATAGTCTCTATCTTTTCAATCGCACCTATTATCTCGAATACAACCATAATATGATGCTCTCAAAAGCCGGAAATCTCAAGAAAATTAAATATGCCTATCCCTGCTTCCTGCCCATCATATCCAACCCAACGGCCGCGACGAGGATCGAGCCTTTGATAATGTCCTGCATATAATCCTTTACGTTCAAAAGTGACATTCCGTTATCGAGGCTGGCCATTATCAGGGCGCCGAGGCAGGCGCCGAAGATGGTTCCGCGGCCGCCCATCAGTGAGGCTCCGCCTATGACGCAGGCGGCGATGGCATCGAGTTCTTTCAGCGTACCGGCATCGGGCGACGCGCTGCCCACGCGGGCGGTGAAGATGAGAGCGGCGGCTCCGGTCAATGCGCCGAGCAAGGCATAAACTTTGAGAATATTAGCCTTGTTGTTGATACCGGAAAGGCGGGCCGCATCGGCGTTGCCGCCAATGGCGTAAAGATACCGGCCGAAGGTTGTAGAGTTGGTCAAAAAGGCTCCGATCAGGGCAACGGCCAGCAATATCAGTACCGGCACGGGAACGCCCTGGTAAGAATTCATTACCCAGATGAACGCGACGATCCCGCCGACGGGGAGTAAGGCTTTTAGTACTTCGGCTCCGTAATTCGCCTCGCCAAGCCCGTAACGTTTGACC
>JABFSB010000126.1 GCA_013140875.1 Acidobacteriota bacterium | reverse complement strand
TGGAAGAACTGGTCCGCGAGACTGACTACGTTTACCACATGGCAAGCGCGGTCGGCGTGCGGCTGATCATGGAACAGCCGGTGAAGACGATCGAAACGATCTTCCACGGCACCGATGTTATTTTGAAATTCTGTTCGCGTTACCGTAAGCACGTCTTGATTCCCAGCACGTCTGAAGTCTATGGAAAGGGTGCGAGCGTTCCGTTTCACGAGGACGACGACTTGTTGACCGGTGCGACCGACAAACACCGCTGGGCTTACGCCTGTGCTAAAACGCTCGATGAATTCCTTGCGCTCGCACACTGGAAGGAAACCCGTTTGCCCGTTGCCGTCGTGCGACTGTTTAACACGGTCGGCCCGCGGCAGACAGGCCAGTACGGCATGGTCGTGCCGCGCTTTGTCCAGGCGGCGATCAGGAATGAGCCGATCGAGGTTCATGGCGATGGCTCTCAGTCGCGATGTTTCGGCCACGTTGCCGATGTCGTCGAAGGTCTTTCCAAACTTCTCGACACGCCGTCCTGTCTGGGCCAGGTGATCAATTTGGGCAACAACGAGGAAACCACGATAACCCAGTTGGCCGAGCGGGCCATCGCATTGACGAAAAGTTCCAGTTCGATCAAGTATATTCCTTATTCCGAAGCCTACGGTCCGGGCTTCGAGGATATGCGGCGGCGCGTTCCGTCGCTGGATAAAGCTGAAAAACTGATCGGTTATAAGCCAACCCGAACGCTCGACGACATCATCAATGATGTAGCCCGCGAATTTCGTCAAAACGCGGATTCCGTTGCGGTGTGAGTTGTATGAGTGCTTCTGTTTCCTGGATACCCGTCAAGCCTTTCCTGCTCGGACTAGTCGTGATTATCGCGGCCGCCGGTTTGGCCATCGCACAACCGAGTGCCGGAGGCGTGAAGGGCAAGGTCCGGGCAAGCAACGGCAGCGCGATCGGCAACGCGTCGATAACGGTTACGAAGGATGGAAACGATCTTAAGAGCGCGACGTCGAGTTCCGACGGGTCGTTTCAAATAAATGGTATCGAACCCGGCTTTTACGGTTTGCGGGTCGAGGCGTCGGGCTATGCATCAGGGTCTCTTTTCAGCGTCGAAGTGAAAAAAAATAAGGTCCGCGATCTCGGCGACAAGTTATTCCTGCGGCCGGATCAAGGCTCGCTCGTCATCTTGCGAGGCAGTGTTTTTTTTAAGGAAGGAACGAGCGTGACCGGAGCGAAGCTAGCGCTTGAGCGGATCAACAGTGATGGAACGGCGAAAGAAATAGCCTCGACCTATTCAAGCGTAAGCGGAGAGTTTATTTTCCGCCAGCCGGGCGAGGCAGCGAAATACCGTGTAACGGCCAAATACGGCAAAGTGAAAAATTCTAAAGAGATCGCTGTCGAGGGTGCCGCGGTCTATCGACTGGCCATTACGCTCGATCTATCAAGCACTGAAAAATAGTGGCGGGCTAAATCGGCCTTGCGGGCTAGTCATCTACGTTTCGTCTTCTTCCGCTCCTTCCGTGGTAAGGTTCCCCTTCTTCTTTGCGACCTTTGCGAGAAACTTTGCAACCTTTGCGGCAGGCCTTCTTTTTTAACCGCAAAGTGCAGGGTAGTGAGTCAGTTTGAAATCTTTTCTAAAGAATCTTATAGGTGATATAATTTTTGTCGGTCAACAAAGACCGCTTACCACTATGAAAAAGAAAATCCTTCTCGTTCTTTCTTTGATGTTCGTGTTTTGTCTCGGCATGGCCGTCTCGGCTTACACAACGCATACCAGTGCGTCGGCGACTTCATCATGCTGCTGCTGTTCCGGCGATTCTTGTCCGTTGAAAGCAAAAGGTGAAACAAAGGACGCTGAACCAAAGAACTCTGACGAGAAAAAAGGGAACTGCTGCTGTAAAGAGTAAGCTAGTGACAACCGTCCTCGCACACTTCGCCGCGTAAGCCCTCGATTCCTTCTTTAACGATAATCGGGATCATTATTAGCGCGGCGACAGGATCAGCCCACCACCAACCGAAAACGCCATTCAGGACCAGACCGCCTAACAAGATCACGGAAAGGTAAGCGCAGATGTTCGTCTGTTTAGAGTCCGCGACCATTGCCCGGCTATTCAGCTTTTCGCCAACGTCTTTTTTAGCACGGGCGAGCAATGGCATTATGAGAATCGAAACGATAGCAAGGGCTATTCCTACATAGCTAGTTTCGGGAGCTTCTTTATAGATAAGAGCCTTCAACGCATCGAAGGTCACGTAACCAGCCAAAATTATAAAACTTCCGCCCACAAGCCTTATAGCGATCTTCTCACGGGCATCGCTTTCATCTCCCAGGCGCCAAAGAAGTATTGAACCGGAAAGACATTCGATCAGTGAATCGATCCCGAATCCGACGAGCGCGACGCTTCCGGCTAAAATACCCAAACCGACCGCAACGACCGCCTCAAGCAAGTTCCAGCCAATAGTAAAATATTCGAGAAGTTTTCCGCGTTTAATCAGGTCAATGCGGGCGGCAATATTCTGGGCCATATGAACAGTATAACAAGACGTTTGCTCAAGCATGCTGTAATACAGAGCGTGGCAAATCCTAAGAGGCCGACATTTTGCCGAAACAGACTCCGTCGCCGCTGTTTGATAATTTGCCGGACAAAGATGAAACGGTATTACTTGCTTGACCAACGGGCTACAACCGCTTTCTTAGCAATCGCAGATCGCTCAGCAGGGGTCAGCTTATCGGCACGGGCGTTACCGCCGCCTAGCTGGCCCACTTTCTGTTTGACGGAAAACTCAGGTTCGGGTTCATCCCCCGTGGAGAGAACTCGATTCGTGCGACGGTTCGCATGACGGGCGTTTCCAAGAACACTATCGCAAAGCTTCTTGTTGATCTCGGCAGGCTTGTGCTGAATATCAAGACAAAGTTCGGCAGTCTGAATCTAAAGCGTATCCAGAGCGACGAAATTTGGTCGTTCGTTGGAGCGAAAGCAAAGAACACTACGCCGGAAGTGAAAGCCGAGAAAGAGGCCCTTTACAAAAAGAGAATTTCAAACTGACCCACTACCAAAGTCCAGAAAGTTAGCCGCAAAGTAACGCGAAGGCTAATTGATCGTTTCCGAGATCTCATCCGCCGGCTGCATCGCTTGTACCTCGTTGGCGTCGGCAACGATTAACGGAAATTCCTCGAGAATGACGGTATCGGCAAGCGTTTGCACCCAATAGGTTCCGGCGCTCGGGAACACGACGTTCACAAAAAAGCTGACATTATCGGTAAAACCGCCGGGCAACAGGTCGATCGGCGTCGATTGGGACGAAACTACCAGATTCGACCTGTCCGGTGAAAGAATGCGCACCTCGGTCTCGTGTACGCCCTCGCCCATCCAGTGATTAATAACCGCAAACTTGATGAGGGAGACGGGCAGCTTCTCGACCATAATGTTCTGAAAAATGCCCATTAGCGAAATTTTGTTTCCCATTGCAATGCGAACGTCATCGCA
>JABFSB010000450.1 GCA_013140875.1 Acidobacteriota bacterium | reverse complement strand
CACAGATGATCGGTAAGTTCAGGCCGGGTGAAAAGCGTTAGTAACTGGTGATCCCGGCTGGATTCGAACCAGCGGCCTTTCACTTAGGAGGCGAACGCTCTATCCAACTGAGCTACGGGACCTTATCAATTGTGGATTGTGGATTGCGGATTTGGGATTGTCAAGAAATTCATCCTTGAACCGCGATCTTCATAAGCGGTTACGAGTCGTAATTAATAAGGGATTCGATACGATGGCCGTTGAATTTGCTGCGGCCGCCGAGGAAATCGAGTTCGACGACGAAGAGCAGTCCAGCTATATTTCCGCCGAGGCCTTCGAGAAGATCGACCACCGCCTTCGCCGTGCCGCCCGTGGCAAGCAGATCGTCGACGATCAGCACTCTATGGCCTTCTCCGACGGCGTCTTTGTGTATCTCAAGCGTATCCTGGCCGTATTCGAGATCGTACGAGATCGAGACCTTTTCGGCCGGGAGTTTCCTCGGTTTTCTAACCGGAACAAACCCTGCTCCAAGCCGATAAGCCAGCGGCGTCGCAAAAATAAAACCCCGAGATTCGACCCCGATTACCGTGTCGATCTTTTCGTCCTTGCACAACTCGTAAAGAGCATCGATTGTCTGTTTCAAACCATCAGGGTCCTTAAGAAGAGTCGTAATGTCGTAAAAGTTGATGCCCGGCTTCGGGAAATCGGGCACTTGGCGAACTAGTTTTTTAAGTTCTTCCATAATTATCTATCTATTTGATCGAAAGCAGTAGATCATCGTCTCTTGCTCTGTGGCCTTTGTGTCTTCCCTTCGTGTTCTTTGTATTTAGATCTGCTCAACACAAAGGGCACGAAGATGAAGACACAAAGTTCACTAAGAATTAAAACTATTTTTCAATTCTAAAGTTCGAATATTCCGATGTCGGTTCGATCACAAGTTCTTCCACCTCATCAACGCGCGAATGTCGCGGTCCCGCGATCAGGTCGTGTTTAAATTCCTCCACCGACTTTTCCGGCCCTTGGGCAAATGCCTCGACGCGACCGTCTTCCAGGTTTCGTACGTATCCGCGGACCTGGTGTCGGGCGGCGACGCGCTGGGTAAAAAACCTGAATCCGACGCCCTGGACCAGTCCGCTGATCAAAAGTTTCCTTGCGATGATCATCGGTTATCCCAACGCGTCCAGACACTCGGCCAATGTCCGCTGGCGGCACGTATAAACGGGCATTCCCCGCAAGGTCAGCTTGCTGGCCGGCGTCTGTCGGAGCTCTTCAGCCAACGACAGGAAATCGCGCGGTTCGTCCGTTTCGAACGAGATCAAATATTCCTGCTCGCTAAATCCGAACGCATGCGTCAGGTGGATTCGGATGTTCGGAAATTTCTTCCCGACCATAAAATTCTCCTCGATCAGGGCATCACGCTCATCGCCGGTCTTGTCGTACCAATCGGCATGTTTGGCGCACGGATAAACAAAATGATATTTCCCGCTGCCCGCGATTACATGTGACCTGCTTTGCGGATCGCCCAGCCCGTCATCCGGGATGAACGTCATCCGCTTTGTTATCGCAAGATAGTTTTCAGCCGTCTCAAGATAACTGCCAAGACTCGTACGGAACAATTTCGCCGTCATGTCCTGAACCAAGTCCAATGAATGTCCGATGCGCCAAAACATTAGGTCCGCTTTTGAATCGAATCCGACAAGCGAATAGCTGTAAAGCAGAAAATCGTTCTGAAACGAATCGTGAACGCTCTGAAATTCCCGTCTGAAAATACTTTTTGTTTCGCGATCGAGCTTTCGCCACGACGGATTCACCCGAAAAAACATGAAGTTGACGAACTGTTTCTGAACATCAGGCGGTTCCAGCGGTCCCTTCGAATCCGCAACCAGCCGCAGGCTTTTCGCTTCGCTTTGATCTTTGGGACGGTTGAGCAGTTCCATCGTTCAACTTATTCTGCCAACTTTCCGGTTTGTTGTCCAAAAGCGGCGGCCACCCTCGGAATATTGATCGGTGAATGCCCGCGGCCCAATTTCGGAGCTGTCCGGATTGCCTCTGTAACAAAATTTTTTGCGATCGCAACCGCTTCGGAAAGCTCTTTGCCCAAAGCGAGATTGGCTGTGATCGCAGCGGCAAGAGTACACCCGGTTCCGTGTGTTGCGTTCGAGTCGATCAAATCAGCTTCGAACTTGCACGACGTTCCATCCGCAAAAAAGAGATAGTCCGTCGCTTTTTGCCCGTCGATAAAGTGGCCGCCTTTCATCAAGACGCTTCGTGGCCCCATCGACAAAATTACCTTGGCGGCCTCGGCTATATGTTCTGGCGAGTGGATCACCATTCCTGAAATTCTCTCGGCCTCCTGCGTGTTCGGCGTGACGACCAAGCTTAAAGGAAACAGCAATTCGATCAACGCACCCAAAGCTTTATCATCGATCAGGTCAAAACCGGATGTCGAGCGAACGACGGGATCGACAACAATATTTCCGGCTTTCCTTTCGCGGATCGTATCGGCCACCGCCTCGATCACTTCACGAGTCGGCAGCATCCCTGTTTTTACCGCCGCGATCTCAAAATCATCCATCACGGCGGCGACCTGTTTGCGGACCGTTTCGCCGGTTTGGTGCTCGGCGCCGAAAACGCCCGTCGTATTCTGAAATGTGAGCGAAGAGATCGCCGCCGCGGCAAAGCAACCAAAGGCCGAGAACGTCTTGATATCAGCAATTATCCCGGCACCGCCAGACGGGTCCAGCCCGGCTATCGTGAGACATACTTTTTTTTCGGCCATAACTAAAATTCCGAACCGCTTTTGGACCTCAATAACTCATTCAGATAACGTATCGCCGCGTAACCCGACGCCCCGGCCGCGAATACTTCATCGACGTTGGATTTATCGATGCCGCCTAGAGCAACGACGGGAAACGGAGCGACGGCTGCACATACGTCACGAAGCTTTTCCACGCCCTGGGCACCGCTTTTTCCGGGGCTTGCGAAAACCGGAGCAAATGCCGCAAAATCGGCACCTTCCGCTTTAGCTTTTTCTACTTCCGCCAAAGAATGTGCCGATACGCCGATAATGAGTTCCTCGCCAACGGTCTGACGTACTCGGCCTATCGGAATTCCGTCGGAGGGCAAATGAACGCCGTGCGCACCGGAAGCGAAAGCGATGTCGAGCCTGCCGTTTACTAATATTTTCGTCGGACGATCGCGCGAAGCTTCGACTGCGGCGGTGACAAGGTCGAACAATAACCCGGCCGCCAGATTTTTTTCCCGCACCTGAAAAAAATTTACCCCAAGACCCGCGGCCCTTTGGACCTTTCTAATGATCTCGCTTTTTTTTTGAAAGAAATTTGCGGTGGTGATGTCGCCTTCGGAAATACAATAAACAATCGGCGTAGAAAGTTCCGGCTTCACTTTCTGCCTTTGGTTTGATCGTGTTCGCGGAGCATAGCGACACTCTGATTAAAATGGGCAACTTCCCAAAACGCAATGACGATATTTACGACCCCAAGACCGGTT
>JABFSB010000233.1 GCA_013140875.1 Acidobacteriota bacterium | reverse complement strand
CCCTACGGAGCGTCTGTTGAAGACGCCCGCGAAAAATTGCAGTACGACCTTTATTACATAAAAAATCAATCGCTTGCATTGGACGCGATCATAATTTTCGAGACGATAAAGACCGTACTTTTCGGAAAAGGAGGCCGCTAGGCGAGAGGTTGAAATGAAGTTTCACGAGTTAACACTGCGATTTTTACTCTTCCTGGTTGTCGCCATTCTGTCGGCTGTCGGTGCTGCGTCGGCACAGGTTCCAACCGGCGGCCAGGTTTCGGACGAAGAGGCCGAACTGATTCCTTACTACAATAACTATCTTCGCGAGTATCATCTTGGCCCGGAGGACGTTATTTCCGTCGAGGTTTTCGGCGAACCGAACTACTCGAAGACTGGAATCGTGATTCCGCCGACTGCCAAGATATCTTATCCACTGATCCAGGGTGGAATCTTTGTCGGAGGAAAAACTACGGAACAGGTCGCTTCAGAGATCAAGAAACGTCTTGATGAGTACATAATCGATCCGCAGGTGACCGTGACCCTGGATAAAGTCGGCTCGGCCCGTTTCGGGGTTCTTGGAAAAGTCGGAACGCCGGGCGTAAAAGTCATGAACCGCCGGTACAACGTCTATGAGGCGATCGCCGAGGCGGGCGGCATCGCGAAAGAAGGAGATACGAAGCGCGTGCTGCTGCTGAGAATGAATTCACAGGGCGGATTTACGCAGACGATCATTAATTACAGCGATTTGATGAAAGGAAAAGGCAACGTGCCCTACCTTCTGCCCGGCGACCAGTTGATAGTGCCGGAAAAGAAGTGGAGCCTGACAAAAATCCTTGACGCCGTCGGCAAGGCAAGTGCGATTCGGATATTGTTCGGATCGCCCCTTTAAGTTCAGCTTCATTGCAAAAATGATAATAGTGCGGCTATTGGTTTTTTTTGGTGTAGTAGGGTTGGCTGCAGCGGTCGCACCCGCTCAGTGGCGGCGTATCGAAACTGGCAGCCTTGCATGGTTTCATGCGGTTGAATTCATTAACGAAACAAACGGTTGGGTCGGCGGAAGTAACGGAACTCTCCTTTTCACAACTGACGGAGGTTCCACATGGCGGAAGGCTAAGTTTCCCAACACCGACACGATCCGCGACATCGTTTTTCTTAATGCGTCCGCCGGCTGGATGCTCTGCGAGCGAAGCAAGTTCGGCCCGGAAACGACCTCGAACAGGTCGTACCTGATGCGCACCGCGGACGGAGGAAAAAGTTGGTCGGAAGTAAATTTTGAACCCTCGGCCGGGCCGATGACGAAGATCTTCTTTGGCAGAAAAGGTGAAGGTTACGCGGTCGGCGAAGGGGGAGTCATGGCCGCATTTTCCGTCGGCGGACCGACCGAGAAAAGATACGGACTGCCGACACGATATTTGATCCTCGACGGCGTTGTGTTGAACAATTCAAGGCTCGTGCTGGTTGGGGGCGGCGGAAGCATCATTTCATCGGACGACAAGGGTGCGAAATGGCAAGCGGTCAGATTCATATCATCACGGCCGACGTCAAAGCTCAATGCCATTGCGTTTGTCGATGAAAAGCGCGGCTGGGCGGTCGGGAACGAGGGCACCGTTCTTTCCTCGACGGACGGGGGAACTTCGTGGCTGAGCGAAACAACTGGTGCGTCGTCGAATTTGCTCGACATCTTGTTTTGTAACGCCGAATACGGCTTTGCGGTAGGTGAAAATGGTATCATCCTTAATTCCTTCAATGCCGGAAGAACCTGGAAATCGGAAGCCAGCGGATCTAAACATCGGCTGGAACGGCTGGCGAACGCCGGGAACAAGCTCTTCGCGGTCGGCTTTGGCGGCACGATTTTGGTCCGAGACATTGCCGATAAGCAGCGGCAAGATAGGTAGACGAACAGAATGTGTGGAATTGTTGGAGTTTTAGGCGATCTTTCGCGTGAAGAATGCCTTTCGATCGTAGGCAGGATGAACGGATCGATCGTTCATCGCGGGCCGGACGACGATGGCGCCTGGGCCGAGGACGGCTTTGGCTTCGGCATGCGTCGCCTGAGCATTATCGACCTGGCCGGCGGAAAGCAGCCGATTTGGGACCAGGCGACCCAACGCGGAATCGTATTTAACGGCGAGGTATATAACTACAAGGCTCTCAGAAAAGACCTGACCGCACACGGCGTTTCCGGCTGGACCACGGAAAGCGACACTGAGGTCGTGCTCAAAAGCCTTGTCGATAAAGGCGAAGCCGGTATCCAGACCTTTAACGGCATGTTCGCCGTGGCAACCTGGGACAGGAACAACAAGAGTTTGCTCCTTGTTCGCGACCGCATGGGCGTGAAGCCGCTCTACTATTATTGGGACGGCAAAACCTTTCTTTTTGCATCGGAGATCAAGGCGATACTTGCTTCGGGATTGGTCGAGCGTTCTATCGACAAACAATCGTTGTGGGACTACCTCACCTTTCGTTATATTCCGGGACCGAATTCGATATGGCATAACGTAAAAAAACTCCCGCCCGGACACCTTTTACGATTTGAACGCGGCGGCTCACCTTGTGTGGTCAAATATTGGGAGTCGGATGTAGTATCGGAAAGCGTAGTACAGCCGACGGAAAGCGAAGTCGATGCTGAATTTGCCCGACTATTTCTCGATGCGGTAGATCTTCGCCTCGTCGCGTCGGATGTACCGGTTGGCGTTTTCTTGAGCGGCGGACTGGATTCGAGCGCTATCGCCGCGGCCGCCGTGGAACTCGGCCACAAGAATTTTCACACTTTTTCGGTCGGATTCGAAGAAGGCGGATACTATTCGGAACTCTCTTACGCAAAGCAGGTAGCCGAACACGTCGGTGCCCAGTATCACGAAGTGGTACTTACCCAAAAGAAATTTCTGGAAATGCTGCCCGATGTAGTTTATGCAACCGATGAGCCCTTGGCCGATCTTTCCGCTATTTCGATCCTGGCCCTCTCGCGCCTGGCGCGAAACGACGTCAAAGTCGTCCTGTCGGGAGAGGGAAGCGATGAGATCCTTGCTGGCTACGATTTCGACCGGGCGGAGAAGGAATGGAACCGCGTTCGTCTGCTACAGCGATTTCCCAAAACGGCGTTGAAAATGGGCGCCGCCGTCTCGCGGCTTGGTCCGGGAGCTCTTCACCGCCGTGCCGAAAAGGTGGCCAATTTACCGCTCGGATCCTGGAACAGGATCGAACTGCCGCACATCACCGGGAACTTCGATCAATTGGAAAAGGAAGGCCTGTGGCCCGGAGAAGACTGGAAGGACAGCGAACGTATAGTCGCCGCGCAATATGGAGCGGCCCGATCGACAGACCCTCTTCAGCAGATGCTGGCTGTTTATCAGAAAGACTGGCTGGTCGAAGACCTGTTAATGAAGGCCGACAAGGCGACAATGGCTGCCTCGCTTGAAGCCCGTACGCCCTTTCTGGATTATCGTCTCGTGGAATGGGCGAACCGCCAGCCAAATTCGGTAAAGGTCAAACGAAAGGGCATTAATCAATAC
>JABFSB010000238.1 GCA_013140875.1 Acidobacteriota bacterium | reverse complement strand
AATGGCGCTCCCTGTTCGGCTCGCTAATGAAGCTGGAATATCGCGCGGCCTGCACGTCCGTTCTTACGTATTTAAAGGAACAGTACGAGCTCGATTCGCTGGTTTGGCTTGAACGCCGCGCGGAAAAGCTCGAAAAGCTTGTCGCCATCGGCGAACTAGCGGACAGGTCGATCAAGATCGGCATCGGTGCCGACAATGAGCGGCTGGTCGCCGCGGCCCGCCGCGAGATGCCTGTCGAATTCCGCGAACGCCGAAAGGGCAGCGCCGGCGAGACCGATCGGACATTGTCACTGTTTCCGGTCACGGTGGGCGGCGAGATCCGCGGAGCGATCGGGATGAACACTCGCGTTGCCGATGTCGAGCAAAAACGCACGATCTCAAGGTTCGCCCAAACGCTGGCCTCGCAATTAGAGATTCTTCGCCTTCGCGATGAGGTCGCCCGGCGGGATTGGCTTTCGCGTGCGGTGATCAAGTTCAATCAGAATCTTCGCCGCATCGATGCGGAAGATTTCTGGCTTCGCATCACGCAGGTTTCGGCCGAATTGCTCGGCGCCGAACGTGCCTCGATGCTCATCCGCAACGAAAAATCGAACAGCTTGCAGGCCAAGGCGGCGATAGGCTCGAAGATCAACCTCCTGTCCGAACCGATCGTCGGAACGCGCGTCGCGGGCAGGATACTCGAGATCGGCGATCCGGTGGTCGTGGCCGATATTGCGGGCGTCGGCATCGACTCGGCCCCGGCCGAATGGAGTTACAAGACGTCGTCATTTTTGAGTTACCCGATCATCATCGACGACCGTCGCATCGGCGTCATGAACTTTACCGACAAGGTCGGCGGCACCGCGTTCAGCAAACAGGACCTCGAACTGCTTCAAGCGATCGCACCGCAGATCGCCGTTGCGATCGACCGCACGGCGCTTCGCGACAAAGCCGGCGAATACGAACAGCTTTCGGTAACCGATCCGCTGACCGGTTTGCTCAACCGCCGCTATCTGGAAGAACGCATCGCGGAAGAGATCGTCCGCTCGAAGCGTCATCGTTTTTCGCTTAGCCTGATGATGCTGGACGTCGACGATTTCAAAGCTTATAACGACAAATTCGGCCACCCGGCCGGCGATACGGCTCTCAGGACAGTTGCGGAAATTCTTAGGGAAACGCTTCGCGGTGCCGACGTTGCGGCCCGTTACGGCGGCGAGGAATTTTCGATCCTTCTTCCGCAAACTTCGTCGGAAGAGGCGGCACAGATAGGCGAACGAATTCGCAAAAAGATCGAAAAGACGGAATTCGGCGAAAAGCACGTAACCGTGAGCATCGGTATCGCGAGCTGTTCGAACGAGATCGATTCATCCAAGGACCTGATCTCGGCCGCGGATGTTGCTCTTTATTCCGCAAAAAATCACGGACGCAACAACGTGCAGATATTCAACGCCTGGGGCGAATCGATACACGACAACGTTCACTAAATGGAGGAGCAGAGTTATCCCAAAATAATGGCCGACCTTCCGGCCGCCGATCTCGTTGGCAGATCCACCGAACTCGAGCGTTTGGTGGATTTTGCTTTGGGCTCCGACGCGGACGGGCCGCTGCTGGCCGCGGGCGCTCCCGGCTCGGGCGTTTCGGAAATTCTGAAGCATGCATACGATCGTTTGTTCAGTGAACAGTCTTCCGTTATCCCGTTCTATTTTGCGTTCAGTTCCTCCGGCGAATCGGCCGAACGCGCGGCCCGACGTTTTCTCCATCAATTCCTGCTGCAAACGGTCGCTTTCCGCCGCCGTGATGCTTCGATCCTGAACTGGTTCCCCGATCTTTGCGAACTGGCCGAGATCTCGCTGCCGTCGGACGGCCATTGGGTCGATCGCCTTATCCACGGCGTTAACCAACAGTGCACAAACGAAAATGAGGAAGCGGTACTCGGCGCACTTCTCGCGGCTCCTGTCCGTGCGGCGGCGGCCGGTGCTCGTTCGTTTGTGATGATCGACGATTGTGACGCCGCGGCTTACTCATCCGACGCCGCACGTGTTCTTCAGATCATCAGAGAGACCTGCGAAGGCAGTGGAATTCCTTACGTATTCGCGGGTCGCCGTCGTTTCGATTTTGAGATGCCATCGGCGAGTCGGCTTAATATCGTCGACCTGACATTCCCCGATGCCTCGATCGTGGTCGAGCGGGAAGCCGCCAAATTCGGCGTTGCCGTGACCGACGAAACACGTGACCTTTTGGCCAATCAGTTTGCCGGAAATATCGACCTCATCCGATATATGTTCCAGGCGGCGGCCGAACAGAGCATCGCCTTTGATACTTTTCTTAACGTGCAAAAGATCTATGCGCATGAGATCTTCGGCGGCCGCATCAGACGGGTGATCGACGGCACACTCGACCGCATCGCACCGGACCACGACCTGCAAAAGAGCATCGTCAGCCTGCTCGACGTGACGTCGACTCTCGGCTCAAAACAGCTTTCACTGGAATCGTGGCTCAAGCGCGTCGCACTCGGCTCGCCGGAATTTGCGCGGCTGATTTCGCTCCTCAATATCGAAGAGTTTATCCGAGTGACCGACGGCCGTGTCGAGGCGATGACATCTGACCGCGTGCTGACCGATTACGTTGCCGTTCGTTTCCGGCTTGAGGTGGCGGGCGAACCGCGTGCGGCCCTTTTTGGCCAAAGCGTTGCGGCATATCTGAAACGCGCGCCGCGGATCATGGCGGCATGGTATCGCCAACTTGCCGCGCTCGGGCTTCGCGATCTGCTGAGCGGGTTTTCACTTCAGCAGGTGCCGCCCGCCGCGCTCGATTACGGAGTGTTTGCCGATCATTACAAGGGACTGCCCGACGAAGAGATAATGACTGGCCTGCGTGCCGACGAGGCATCGGTTCACCTGCCGCAGATCGTTTACACGGCAAGCGCGGCCGATCTTTACAAGCCGATCGGCGAACTCACCGACATCGACCGTTCGGCCATCGCCATCGGTTTTCAGGATGGACGTTACAGCGATGACGACGAGATCGTCTGGGTCGCGGCCGAGATCGACTCGAAGCTTGAGGCTTCGCGCGAGCTGGCCGAGTTCTGGTGCGACCGTTTGGAAATGGTCGCGTTGATGTGCAATTTTCCAAGACACAAGTTATGGCTGATCTCTCCCGAAGGCTTTACGCCCGAGGCGATGGAGGCCCTGCGCGAACGTGACGCTTTCGGCTCAAGCCGTCGTCAGGTCGGATTCTTGCGCGAGTTCATCGCCGCCGGCGTCGCCGATGCTCCGGCGGCCGCCGAGGAATACGAGGTCGTCGTGCCGATGAACGACGAGAGCGAGATGATCGCCGCCCACGCGCTGGAAGAGATCGCCCGCCGCCACAACGTCTCGGCCAAGGCGATCAACCAGATCAAAACCGCACTGCTCGAAGCCTCGATCAACGCATCCGAGCATTCCTTAAGCCCGGACCGCCGCATCCGCCAAAAATTCCGCGTCGAGGAAGACCGCATCGTCATCACCATCTCAAAC
>JABFSB010000064.1 GCA_013140875.1 Acidobacteriota bacterium | reverse complement strand
ATGTAATCGTTGGTGTGAACCAATAGAAGATCGTCGGGAGAAGCACGCTCAGGCTCGATTATTTCTTCGGCCACAAGTGTTCCCTCGGCCACCAGTTTGTCGCGCACGAGTTCGAACTTTCTTATCGGAAAGACGTGACCCTCGCCGATATCGGCATAATAATAGGGCGAATAAAAAATATTGTAATCACGCATTCGGAGGAATTACTTCCTTATCGAAAACTTTCCATCTTTCCAAACGAGATCATAAAGTTTTACGCCTTTTTCCGCGATCTCGTAATCGGGTCCCTTATCGGTTACCTTTTTCGCAAAAACCTTTACCGTCGTTCCCGTTCGCGGCAGTTCGTAGATATTTTTCCGGCTGTACCGCGGAATCATTTGAGCGGCAACGTCGTTCCAATGCCCGCCTTTGTAGTCGAGAAAATATTGGTCGATGATCATTTCCGATTCTGTCGCGACGGCCACAAGATAGGTTCCGTCGGGCCGTTTGAAAATGGTCATTTCAAGACAGCTTTGGGCACCGTCGCAGCCGCCCTTGAAATATCCGTTCGTTGTATCCTCCACCTCGGTGAAAGTCTTAAGGTAGTCGAGCTTTGCCTTCTTGCAGTCCTTGTCAGTCTCATGCACGCACCCTTCAAGCACAAAGTACTTCTCGGGAAGAATCATGAAAAAGTCGCGGATAGTTCGCGGCTGGTCGGTAGAAGGCTTTGGCGTAGGAGTGGCGTTAACGCCCGAATCCCCGGCGGGCGAAGAATGATCGGGTGCATAGGATGCAGCCATTACAGGGCCTTTATCATTCGGCGCAGCCAAACCCGGCGCCGATCCATACGCCGCCACGCCCAAGATCGAAACAAAGGCCGCCAGAACTATCCTTATCGGCATACTTTTCACAGCATTAGTTGTCCGGAAAGAAATTTCATTTCCGATTTATACTCTGGCTAGATTCTAGATTTCGAAGCAGGTATTGTAAATGACGGATCGTTGAGCGGTCGACAATTGAATAGATTGCTTCTAAAGGTGTGGTGCGGCTTGTGTTCTGGATACACAAGCCGCTATTTAATTTTGGAAGGTTTTCCTGAAGGTAACGCGGAGGTGATAGGCAAAAGGCGGATTTATTTGGACGGAAATGTGCTGACAGACAAACTTCTCCGCTTATCTGTCTGTCGGCACGGAAACTTTTTGTTTGGGTCGGCGAAGGCCGAATTTTCGGACCTCACGGTCGACCGTGCTCGGGTCGTTCTTCAGAAAATGTATCTGCTCCTGAAGGCCGAGATTTTCGGAAGTAACATTCTGGATGCGCTTTTCCAGAAGTTCGTTCTCGCCTGATTCTTTGCTGAGGTCCGAGAACGCACGATAATTTATTGTCAGGCAAAGCATTAGAGTCAGCATCGCGGCCGTTCCAATTCCCAGCCATTGCGATCTATGTCCTTTTGTACTAATTGTCTCAGCCATAGAAAACTCCGTTTAATCTTTACTGATCAAGCAAATATTTTTTGCCTTGGTCCAGCAGCGACTCGAGGTCCGCTTTGTCCTCGCTTTCAGCGTAGATCCGAACCATCGGCTCGGTTCCGGACGGCCGCATCAACATCCAACTTCCGTCAGCGAAAATAAACTTAACGCCGTCCATTCGGTTGATCGACTCGATAGATCGGCCGCCGATGTCGCTCGGCTCCCGGGCCAGTCTTTCCTTCAGGCCCGCCGCAATCTCGTCTGTCAACTTCACCCCGATCCGGCCTGATTCCAACTTGCCGATCCGGCCGTATAACTCGTTCAGTTGATCGGTGATACTGACTCCTCTAACGGCTACCGCTTCGGCGGCAAGCAGACAAGCGATTAACCCGTCCTTCTCCGGATAGTGTCCTCGAATCGACAGACCCGCGGATTCCTCGCCGCCAAGGATGATCTCGTCTTTATTTATCAATTCGCCGATAAACTTAAATCCGACCGGCGTCTCATAGAGCTTGATACCACGGTCTTTCGCTACGCGATCGACCATGTGCGAAGTTGCTACGCTTCTCGCAACGCCTTGCCGCCATCCGCGACTCTCCACCAAATAGTCTGTCAAGAGTGCGACCAACTGGTTTGCCGAAATGATCTCGCCGTTACTGTCGATGATCCCGAACCGGTCTCCGTCACCATCTGTCGCGAGTCCCAACGTCAACTTTTCGCTCAGCACTTTTGCTTTGAGCTCCGCGAGCTGTGCTTCCCCTGGTTCCGGCGACTTGCCGCCGAAAGTTACGTCTCGCCAATCATGCAGCGTTTCGACGGATAGCCCGTGATCCTTAAGGATCTTATCCAAATAGCCGCGGCCGGTTCCCCACAGCGGATCATATGCATACTTTCCGCTGGCTTTCGCGATCTCGTCGAACCGCACCTTTGAGGCAAGATCATCGAGATATGCGGGCCGAGGATCAAAATCTGTAATCGTTCCTGTCGCCGTTCCGGTTTTCGGGCCTTCTATGATCAACGCTTCAACCCTTTGCGTGATCTCAGGCAAGGCCGGAGCACCGTCCGCTGTTGATAACTTTATGCCCTGATATTCTAGCGGATTGTGTGAAGCCGTAAAGTTGATCCCGCCCGCAGCCTTGTTTGAGCGGATCGCGTGCGACAACGTCGGAGTAGGTACGGGCGCCGAACACAGCAGCACTTCAAATCCGTGCCGCGCCGCGATCTTTGCCGCCATCACCGCGAACTGCTCACCCATAAATCGCGTGTCGTTTCCGACAAGTAATTTCGATCCTTCACTAAATCCACTTTCTTTCAAAGAACAACAGATCGCATTGGTTACAAGTTCGACATTCGAAAATGTAAATTGGTCGGCTATGATAGCCCGCCAACCCGAAGTACCAAAACGAATCGACATAATTTTCGAAAACCCGCAGTTTCTTGATTCTGGAAACCGTACAGGTTCAACGAACTATGAAATTGGAACCTGAAAAATCAGAAACAGAAAGCGAATCTGACCTACTACCCTTGAGGTTGGGAAAAGTTATCATAGAATTATGCACGTGTAAAGAATAATTATGTATAGCATAAGCTGTACTATTGCAGCATTTACATCTCTGACCCTAAAGTATGGCTTAAGTCATGCGCTTAATGTGAACGTTTAGTGTACGGAAATTATTTCCCTCGTTATTATCTACAAAAGTAGATTTCGCCGGTAAACTTGCTTAACTATGCGCTTAATCTGAAAACGTTCGAGCGAGAAGTCTCTATTATTATCCACACGAAAAAGTGTGTCAAAAAGATGCTCGGCACTCCGGCCGCGGGGTTGGGGGTTATTTTGATACATATCTCCGGATCGATCTAAAGTGTGCAATATTCCACTTAACCCCTTATATTACTTATTTTAGAGTACAGACTTTTCCCTGGCACATTGCTTGCTTCGTGTGTATGCGCGTAATCATCTAGCATTTTCCGCACCAATTCATAGCGTTGAGTCATGTTTAACAATTTTGAGCGTACCTGAAGAGTTCGCATTTATTTCGTGGAGAGAGTAATCATATGAGACCAGTGAAGCACTTTGAAAAAGGGCTGACTTATGTTGCAAAGGGGGCGTTTAACGCCATTCGGTCGGTAAATCAGTTCAAGCCGAACGCGTCTTTCATTCCGAAGTGGTCGGACAAGCCGATCCTTAAGTCTTGGCAGAAAACCAAGCCGACGCTGGGCTTTCCGAGGCAGACGGACAGTCTTTGCCCAAATTGTGTCATTGAGGCGCGCGAGCAGATCCTTTCCGGAGATCGTGAGGTGGCGACGCTCATTAATGAGAACGTAGGCGAGATCAAGGCTCAGATCATTGAGCGTGACGGCCAGGTTTGGATGATCAAGGATTGCGAGAAGCACGGCCATTTCGAAGACATGATGGCGATCGACAGCGAGTTCCTGACGCACATCGAAGGCCTTTTCCCTGGACGCGATCAGCAGGCGCACAATGACGAGAAGCTGCACAACCACGGCACTTCGACGATCAAATACGGCCGCGGAGCGGTGCTCACGGTCGATCTTACGAACCGCTGCAACATGATGTGCGACCCGTGCTTCATGGACGCGAACCAAGTTGGGTTTGTCCACGAACTGAGCATGGAAGACGTAAGCGAGATCCTCGACAACGCCATCCAGATCAAACCGAGGCGGCAGATGTCGGTGCAGTATTCGGGCGGCGAGCCTACGCTCAGCCCTTACTTCCTCGACGCCGTTCGATATGCACGTAAAGTTGGATACAACTCGGTGCAGGCCGCGACCAACGGGATCGAGTTCGCCAAATCGAAAGAATTTTGCCGCGAAGCCGCCGAAGCAGGACTGCGTTTTGTTTATCTCCAGTTCGACGGCATCGGCAATGATGCAAACTCGCACAGGCAGATCGGCAATTTGTTCGACGTTAAACTGCGTGCGATCAACAACCTTCACGAAGCCGGCGTTGACATCATTCTTGTGACCACGCTGGTCAACGGAGTCAATAACGATCAGGTCGGCACGATCATCCGGTTCGCGCTTGAGAATCCGAAGAAGATCTCGTTCATCGCGTTCCAGCCCGTCTCATTTACGGGCCGCGACGAACTCATTACCGAACAAAGAAGACTGCAGCAGCGTTACACGCTTGCTCACCTTGCACACGACGTCAAAGGCCAGGTCGGCATCACCGAACCGACCCGCGACTGGTTCCCCTTGAGCTTAATGGGAGCGTTCGCCGATTTCGCCGATGTGGTCCACGGCCCCGAGTCCGATTGGGGTCAGGTTTCGTGCGGCTGCCACCCGAACTGCGGCGTCGGCACGGCCGTCATGGTCAACAAGGAAACGAAAGAGATGGCTCCGGTTCCACAGTTCCTGAACATTCAGGGCCTGGTCACCGACATGCAGCACATCACCGACACCAACCGCGGCAAGTGGTTCTCGAACATCATGATGGGATTGGCATTGCTCAAGAATTACAATCCTTACGGTGCTCCGCACAGTTTGACGCTTGGCGGCATTCTGAAAAAGTTCGATAAGTCGTTCGGCCTGTCGGGTAAGGATTACGGCAAGGTCAGCGGTGACCGCACGGCCGAGGATATCGAAAAACGTCGTCAGGACCCGTGGAACTTCCTGTTTATCGCCGGAATGTGGTTCCAGGACCTCTTCAACTACGACTTCCGCCGCACCGAGATGTGCATCATCCCTTACGGCACACAGGAAGGCGAGATCTCGTTCTGTGCATATAACACCGGCATCGGCTGGCGTAATATCATCGAGCACATGCACCAGAACGCGACCGTCGCACAGTGGTACAAAGACCACGGCCGCCACGAGGTCTTCGCACGCGGTAAAGAGGTCGAGCTCGGCGACGCTTCGCACAGCCTCAACCTCAACCAGGTCGACCTGACCCGTCCCAACAAGCCGGAAATGGAAGGCCCCAAAACCGCAGCCGAAGAAATGCAGATGATGCGCAAGCTTTATAACCAGATGGTCCTGGAAAAAGCCCAGATCAAAGCCGAGCCCCTCATCCAGATCGGCGGGATTAAACGCGAGAAGAAAGAAAAGGAAATGGCTATGGCTGAGTAGCTGTGGCTTTTGAGTTTAAGAGTGAATAAGCTCGCGATCGCCGCGAGCTTTTCACTTTCTACCGTTCAATCTAAACCATGACAGAACCGTTCGTACGCAAAAGCGTGAAAATTCTTTCGCCGTTGCGCTACCCAGGCGCGAAACGGCGACTGGGTCCCTATTTATCAGAAGTGCTGAAACTTAATAGCCTGACACCGAAACTTTTCGTTGAGCCGTTCGCAGGCAGCGCTAGTGTTGCACTTCAGATGGCCCACGGAAAAGACGTCGAGAAGATAGCACTAGGCGAGAAAGATCCGTTAGTAGCAAGCTTTTGGAAAGTTGTCTTTCGAGATGTCGAATGGTTGAAGTCAGAAATTCGGAAAATACCCCTCACAGTTGAGAAGTGGAAGTATTTCAAATACGGAAAATTCCGCACCCAGCGAGAACAAGCTCTTGCTTGCTTATACCTTAACCGAACTAGTTTTTCCGGGATACTCGCTCCTCAAGCTGGCCCTATCGGCGGATACAAGCAGAATTCTGAATACGACATTGGTTGCCGATTTAATGTTGAGACGCTAGTTCGTCGTCTGGATCAAGCCGCAGAGCTGAAAGACAAGATCCTATTCATTGAGAACATGAGCTGGGAAAAGGTCATCGACAAAGTCGAAAGTCTAGATTATACAAAGAAGGAAGTTTTTTTTTACTTCGATCCACCATTCTTTCACAAGGCCGACAAATTATATAGATACTATTTCGAAGAATCCGATCATCAAGAGCTTCACGATCGCCTGATGAAACTAAAATATCCTTGGTTTCTGAGCTATGATATCGCTGATTCGATAATTAAGAAGTATTCGAAAAACGGCGCAGCACCGAGACGCCTTGGCATACTATACTCGTCGGGCAGGTTTTCTACGGGCGAGGAACTGATAATGACCAATCAAAAGAATGTTCCGCCCGGCACTCGTTTGTGGCGAGAAACGTCCGAGTGGAAAACTAAATGATTCCTTAAGGAGTTTAGAAATGGCAGCTAAACAAAAAGCGCCACTAATCGAAAATTCAATCGAACCGATTCCGGTGAATCAGCTACTTCTTGACGCCAGCAATCCGCGACTTTCCAGCGGACGGGGCAGCAATGATCAGGATGAGCTTGTAAAGATACTCTGGACGGAAATGTCGGTGGATGAGGTCGCGCTTTCAATAGCGGCAAATGGTTTCTTTCCCGAGGAAAATCTTTTCGCGATTCCCAAGAATCCGTCCGAGAAAAATCCAGAAAAGAAAAAATATATAGTCGTTGAAGGTAATCGTAGATTGGCTGCCGTCCGACTACTAAGAGAGCCGGAGCTACGCGCAGAAGTTAAAGCGACCGATCTCCCTAAACTTTCTAAGGCAGAAATCTCAGCCCTCGATTCCCTTCCCGTCTCGCTTTACTCGAGTCGAGAGCAGCTTTGGGAGTATTTCGGATTTAGGCATATCAACGGCCCGAAGGCATGGGACTCTTTCAGCAAGGCAAAATACGTTGCAAGCGTTCACCATGATTATCACATTCCACTCGACGAAATCGCACGTAAGATAGGTGATAGGCATTCAACGGTCCAAAAGCTATATCGAGGCTACGTTATTCTTCAGCAGGCTGAAGAAATGGCTAGCTTCGACAGAAGCAATAGGTTTAGAAATAAGTTCTATTTTTCGCACCTATACACAGCGGCGGAGCAGGCCGAGTTTCAGAAATTTTTGGGGATCACTCCAAAAGAATCTCTAAAGCCAAACCCAGTTCCCAAGACAAAACTCGCAGAGCTGTCAGAGCTGATGACGTGGATTTACGGCAATGCCGCCCAAGAAAAACCCCCTGTTGTACGCACACAGAATCCGGACTTAAATCTGCTCCGCTACGTCATCGGCAATAAGCAAGCTTTGTCTACCCTCAGAGCGGGTTTCAGTTTACTAAGGTCAGCCGATGTAGCGATTGGTGACGAGCGGCGTTTTCAAGATGCCTTAACAAAGTCTAAAGAGGACCTAATGGACGCGCTCGGAACGGTGGCTCTAGGTTACAAGGGCGACGACGATTCTTACCGCACTGGAAAGGAAATCGTAACGTTGACTGAAGACTTATTGCAAGCAATGTCCAAGAAACGGGAGGGCCGTACTAAAAGGAATGCCTAACCTTGCGCTCCCTCCCGAATCGACCGACGAACTTCGTCTTGCGGATTGGATGGAATTATTGGCGATTCTTTCTCCTGATGGCAATTCCAGCCGCGGTGATCTCGAGAGCGCCCTAACGACTGCTTCGGTTTTCGACTCACAGGGACCAGACGCCCTTGAAGAAAAGGTGCTGAATGTTTTCTCTGAGCTGGAAAGTCGCGGGTTTGCCGCGGAAGATGCCTATCCGTTTTCAATCGACGGGTCAGTCCTTTCAGTTAAGAGTCGTATCGAGCGGTTTGTTCCCTACATCTTTTGCCTTTGTCTTTCTTACTACAGGTGGTCCACAAAAAGAAATTGGGAAATTGCTCTTAATCCGTGGTTGCTATTTGAGGAACTTTCTTCCGCAGCAGCGGCTAAATTTCTCGGGGGCGACGTGTACCGGTTTGGAACCTCGCGCAGCTCTACTGAGAGCGCGTTCAAAACTGCCGTCAATGAACTCTGCCTCAAACTCGGTGAAGGTGGTAAGTTCAAGAAACGCCCCACTCTTAATCGGCAAGATGACAAAGTTGACCTTGTCGGCTGGAGAGATTTTCCTGACAAGCAAACCAGCAAGCTACTCTTGTTCGGTCAGTGTGCTGGTGGAAGCATCTGGACTGATAAGGTGAGCGAACTCCAGCCAGACGCTTTTTGTAATCATTGGATGGACGATCCTCCGCTTAGCCCGATAATAAGATCCTTTTACATCCCGCATCGGGTTCAGAGTACCCATTGGGATTTTTATGCGCGAAAGTCTGGGATTCTTTTCGATAGATGTCGAATCGCCTACTGGACGTGGGACGGGGATGAAGCGATTACCCTAGATAGTCGATTCAAGGAATGGTATGAATTCATAATGCGGGTTCCAACCGCGCAGAAGAAACCCCGAAAATCGGCCAAGAAGAAAACAATAAAAAAGATGGTTAAGAAAAAATTAAGCACGAAGGCGGCCTAGGTTCCGCCGAACGTGTTTTCATCATATTGCGAGTCAAATATCTAGGCGAAAGATCCGCAAACATGTTCAAGTGATTTGCATTTGCCGAACGCCGCTGGCGAGCCAGCGGCGTTCGGCGTTGGTCAAGGTTTCGTTGCAGAGAGTGTCTTCACGGGCCAGCATCGAGCGTTCGAGTTCGGCCTCGCCAGTTACTCGAAGATTCGATCAGGAAACGCTCGTCGAGAAATAATAATAGGTGATCCAAGGATGCTCTTCTTGGCTCCTGCGGGACTTACATAGACACGAAACGACTTGTTTTCGGGAAGGGTCGCTAGGACCGTATATTGATCCTCATTCGAACCGCGACTTCTCTTCCTCTTCTCCACAAGCTGGAGTAATTCTTCATATGATAAGCAACATATCTGTCGGTCTTTCACGCATACCAAGGCGGCAAAGACTGACTTGCACTTTTTCGAGATACTCGCTAGTTCCTCAAGATGTTCGGATCGAAAAGTAAAGGGATATTCCTTATATGCAGGCATTGGCTTGGTCGCATACTTTAGATAAACACCGATCTCGTCGTTGATGACGAAGGCACTACGCGAAGCTCCAACCTTTAACTTAAAGGCATTGATTGCGGTGAATTGTTTGTGTTCCGCAATCTGCGTGAGCGCGGCACCGTGATACAGATGATCGTCGTGGATCTTCATGGGAAATAGGGTTTCTCCTCTAGGATTGATTGGGAAAGCACTCATATAGTACTGTCAACAACTTAAAAGTCAATTTGTTACTGCCCTTCTTCGATCAATTCTGTCCACATTAGTGCAAGATCTTCGCTTCCGAACCTCCAAGTAGACGCGCAGTTCGTAGTGGTTTCGCTGGTTCAGAAACTCGAGGTCGAACGGAACGATGCGGGCGAGCATGTTCAGCGCTCGAGGTAGCGGGCGTATTTGCCGGTGAGGACGAATTCGAGGAGTTCGGCATCCTTATGGCGGCGGCCTGTGCGGACGGGCTTTTCGGGGGTTGGGAAATGGTCGCGTTCGGCGGAGGGGCCGAGGAAGGTCATGCCCAAGAAAGGCTTGGTGAGTGCAGAATTTTCCACGGTCCGTTTTCCCTTGTGCATTGAAACGCCTGAGGAGGGCGGCTCCGGGAGCATGGAGAGTTGGAGGACGGGGGTGTTTTCGTGGGTGAGGCTTCTATTACCGGTGCGTGATTTTAGGTGTTTTAGATATCTTAGATCGTCACCGGCGTGGCTGCGGCCGAGGGTGAAGACGGTGTCGGCGAGCTCGGCGATGCGGCTGCCGCCGGCGAGGTCGCGAAGCTCGATCAGGCCGGGCGTGCGGCCGCTCCGGAGGCACGCGGTGACCAATAATGGGGAAATGCTCTCAGGCCTGCAATTCAGAGATCATTTCGAGCCAAAGCTTTAGCGTCAGATCTTCACGCTCGGGATTGCCGAGGTAGATGCGGAGTTCGTTGTGGTATCGCTGTTTCAGGATTTCGAGATCGAATGGAACGACGCGGGCGAGGTATTTTACGTCTTCGCGGTCGGTGTCGCCGTTTCGCTCGATCGTGGCGAGAGCGAGGTCGTACGGATCGAGAACAAATATCTGAAGACGCTCGAAGGTCCCGGCAAATACCTCAGAGAGACGTTCTTCGTAATTTTCAGGGAGCGTAGCGACTCCGACGCGATCCAGATATAGATCGTATCGATGGAAGAGTTCCGAACCGATCCCGGCGAATTCGAAAAGCTCCAGCGGATGGCCGACGAGCGGAAGAGTGTCTAAGTCCGAAGTAGGGCGTTCGAGCCCGTACACGACCGTGACGACGAATCCGCCGAGGCAATGAAATTGTGTACGCTCATCGACAAACGCGTCGATCTCGCGAAGGAATGAAAGCCACGGTTCTGGGATCGTTTTAGGCTGCATAGCGTATTGACTGGGGCGTCATACTAGTAAGTACCCGCCAATGCTTAGCATCTTCCGAACGATTCGAATCGAGCCAGCGGCGTTCTGCGCGTGTCATGTTTTCGTTGCAGAGTGTGTCTTCGCGGGCGAGCATCGAGCGTTCGAGTGCGGCTTCGCGTGAGCGTAACAGGTTTGCGAGCGGCCTGTTATTTTGTTTCTCTGCCATTTCGCTGGCTACATTTACAAGAAAACCAAGACGGTTTTGGAGATCGAGCATTTTGGCGAGGCGGGTTACCTCGTTCCATTTCATGTCCGGGTAGGCGAGCAGAAGCCATGGAAGCGCCTCGACGGCACGGGCCTCTCGCTGCGGGGCGTTTAGGGCCGAGAGGAGCACGTCGGCGGGGTTCTTTCGGCTGGGACGCTTGCGTTTTAGGTGCGAAAAGCCGAGGTAGCCGAGATCGGCGAGGTCGGCGGCGAGTTGAGCGTCGGTGACTGCGGGCAGTTCGCCGATCGCGAGGCGCGCGGGCATTTCGGTCGGGGGA